>DYCJ01000001.1:0-1291 GCA_019418195.1 Clostridiales bacterium
TCGCGGCTGTCTTATCATTACGCGAGAGCTTGACTGTCTTTGAGATCCTCCTCTCAAGCACTTCAAGATCTGAGAAGATCAGCTCCAGATTGATCGTCTCAATATCCCTCATCGGGTCGATATTTCCGTCCACATGGACAATATTTGTATTCTCAAAGCAGCGCACCACATGAACGATAGCATCCACCTCACGGATATTCGCGAGGAACTGGTTGCCAAGCCCTTCACCTTTAGACGCACCTTTTACAAGTCCGGCAATATCTACAAACTCGATCGTCGCCGGGATGATCTTTTTCGTGTGATACATCTCCCCCAGCACATTCAGTCTCTCATCCGGTACCGTTACCACACCTACATTAGGGTCTATGGTACAGAACGGGTAGTTTGCAGATTCCGCTCCCGCCTTTGTCAGTGAATTAAACAATGTACTTTTTCCTACATTAGGTAGTCCAACGATTCCTAATTTCATATTTTTTAAATCTCCTTATCATATCTATTATTGCAAATCGGACAAAAGGTATTTCTTACATGTCCGGTATTCAGTCGTAACTGCTCAGTCCCTCGTCTCCATCAGGATCACTTTCCCGTATACAAATGAGATCGTAACTTCATCTTCTGCAAACTCATTGCTTACGCACAGACTGTCACTGGGCTTGAGAAAATGGTTCTGCAGCGGGTACTTTGCCCCTCTGATACTCAGCTCATCCACCGGCATTTCCAACGGGAAGAGCGAGAAATACGGTCCGAACGCCTCAGACTTCTTTAGCGTGATATCCGAATCCAGCAGCCGGATCTGATTATGACTGTCCACAATTCTCGCATCGGCACCAGCCTGAAGCGCAATCTGAAGGCACTGTACATTCGCCCACAGATGGTCGATCCGGTTGCCTGTACCTCCCAGGATCAAGATGGATTTTCTGTTAAGTCCCAGGCAGAGTCGCAGAGCGATTTCTGTATCTGATGCATCTTTCACCGGATTGAACTCGCGGATCGGCACATTCAGCTCTTCCCTGTAGTAATCCACAAGTTCCCGGGACACACTGTCAAAATCCCCTACGATATAATCCGGCTTGATCTCATGTTTATAAAGAAACTCAAGTCCTTTGTCCACACCGATCACAAATTCTGTCTCTTCACTTTTCAATATTGGGAGCACGAAATCTTCTTCCAGCATTCCGCCGCTCACGATCACAGTTTTCTTACTCATAGGCTTTTAATATCTCCATGAATCCTGTAGTATTGTCTCTTATATTTCCTTTATAAACACCGGAACCTGATACGATAATATTAG
>DYCJ01000001.1:1301-6779 GCA_019418195.1 Clostridiales bacterium
GTCTACCTCTATATCTTTCTCAAGTTTGTGCTCCTCGAGCATAGAGCGAAGCCGGCTGATCCTCTCCAGGGATTCCGGTATAAAAGCCTGACCGCCAAAGCCCGGTTCCACACTCATGATCAGGAACATTTCTGCCTGATCCAAATACGGTTCCAGCTCCTCTACCGGCGTCCCCGGCTTTATCGAGATTCCCGCCTTCACCCCGCAGTCATGAATCGCAGCCAGAGTTGCCGCAGGATCTATACACGCTTCAAGATGCACAGTGATGATATCTGCCCCGCATTTTGCAAATTCCTTTACATAGCGCACCGGTTCAGTGACCATAAGATGTACATCCATCACCTGTGATGTCAGTCCTTTGATCGAAGAAAGTACAGGCATCCCGAAAGAAATACTCGGGACAAATATCCCGTCCATCACATCGAAGTGGATATATCGGGCTCCCCCTTCCTCGGTCTGGCTTATCTGATCTCCGAGTATCTTGAAATCAGCTGAAAGTATGGATGGTGCAAGAATATTTTCCATAAGCTAATACCTCTTTCTTTCCTGGATCTCCTGGTACATGGCAAGATAATCTTCGTACCGTGATCTGTGTATCTTTTTCTCTTCGACGGCCTGCTTGACCGCGCAGTCCGGCTCATGCACGTGACTGCATCCGTTAAATCTGCATTTTCCTTCGTATGGGGTAAATTCCGGGAAGCAGTATTTCAGTGAGTCCTGTTCAATATCACTGATATAGAGAGAGCTGAATCCCGGAGTATCCATAATATAGGAATCTTCTCCGAGCACGAGCAGTTCCGAATGTCGTGTCGTGTGTTTTCCTCTCTCGATCTTCCGGCTGATACTTCCCGTCTCCATCTCTACTTCTGACTGGAGCAGATTGATGATGGAGGATTTTCCTACGCCCGAGGGACCTGCGATCGCTGTCGTCTTTCCTTTCAGGACTGCTTTGAGCTCTTCTATATGTTTTTCTTCTTTTGCACTGGTAAAAATCAGCGGATATCCGCATCTTTCATATATATCCCGAAGTCCGGCTATCTCCGGATCTTTCGCAATATCGGTTTTATTAAAACACAGAATGACCGGGATCTCCCTGCTCTCCATCATGACCAGGAAACGGTCCAACAGATTCAGGTGCGGTTTTGGCTTCGCCACAGCAAACACGACAAGCGCCTGATCGATATTGGCGACTGCCGGACGGATCAGCTCGTTTCTGCGCGGAAGGATCCGCATGATGTTTCCTTCCATATCTTTATCATCCAGGACTTCTATTTCAACTTCGTCTCCCACCAGCGGTTTTATACCGTCTTTACGAAATATTCCTTTTGCTTTACACTCATAAACACCGGATTCTACTACGTGAACGTAGTAGAATCCGGCAATTCCTTTTATAATTTTTCCCTGCATATATCTAATAATTCTCCGGAGTTCAGTCTGGCTGTGTTTCTGTACCGTCTCCGGTATCCGTGCCATCGCCGCCGGAAGGCTCCTCCGGCTGCTGTGGCTCCGGTCCGCGGCTTACTGTAAATCCTACGGAAGTTCCTTCCTCTACAGAACTTCCGGGACTTGCAGTCTGATCAATGACATATCCTTCACCTACAGTATTACTGTAAGCGTAGCTTACGTTTCCTACCGTAAGCCCTGCATTCTCCAGGCGGCTTCTTGCATCCGCTTCTGTATATCCGCCCAGTCCCGGAACATTAACATATTTCGTCTCCGGCCCGCGGCTGACAACATAAGATACAGTTGTTCCTTTATCTACCTTCTGACCGGGATCTATGCTCTGAGAAATGACCTGCCCTTCCGGCACACTGTCGCTGTATTCCTCACTCGGGCTTCCGCTCAGCCCCGCATCTGCGAGCGCTGACTCTGCAGCCGATGCAGTCTTGTTTCTAAGATCCGGCACGGTTGCCTGCTCGGCGCCAAGACTGATCACGATCGTCACTTCTGTCCCCTCTTCTACCTCTGTACCAGCTTTCGGATCACTGGATATGACATTACCTTCCTCCACATCGCTGCTGTAATCCGAATCGTGATGTACGATGAGGTTCGCCTCCTGGATTAATTTTTCTGCTTCCGCTTCACTTTTGTCTACTACATTGGGAACTCGTGTCGTCTTTGCTTCCTCGCCACTGCTCAATATGACTGTGATCGTAGAATGCATCTCCACCTCTTCACCCGGCTCAGGATCCTGACTCATGATCTCACCTTCATCATACTTGTTCGAGGGCTGGCGCTCATTTGAAACCGTCAGGCCGATTCCTGTATCCTTGAGTTCCTCTCTTGCCTCTTCTTCTGTCTTTCCGCGTAAATCCGGGACCTTCACCGTCTCACTTTCTTCCTGGACGAGACCCGGTCCGCTGAAGAATCCTGCCGCATTTGCCACAAGGAACAGAACAAGAAGTGCCACCACGACACCTGCCACGATCATGAGTATTTTCATGATCCGTTTTGTATCGGAGTTTACATTATTCTTACGCCGGCGATTCTGACTTCTTCTGTCATAATCGTCGTCATCATCATCTTCTTCCTCGTCGTCATCATACTCTTCTTCGTCATCATCATAGTCATCATCCGTATTGTACTGGCGCTGCTGCACCTGTTCCAGTTCTTCCGTAGACATGACGACCGTGCGGTCTGTATCTGTCGCTGCACCTGCCCCGGGCACGACAAAATCACCGTCCGGATCGACCAGTGAACGTTTCAGGTCGAGCAGCAGTGATGCACAGTCATGGTAACGAAGGTTTGGACTTTTCTGGGTACATTTCATGATAATGCACTCCAGACTGTACGGAAGATCCTCTACTTCCTCGGCAGGAGAAGTGATCTGCTCCTGCAGATGCTTCAGCGCTACAGATACCGTAGAGTCCCCGTCAAACGGTACATGTCCTGTCACCATCTCATATAAAGTAATTCCAATGGAATAGATATCACTCTTCTCATCGACAACACCGCCCCGCGCCTGCTCCGGCGATGTATAATGGACCGATCCCATTACGCTGGTGCTGATCGTCTGTGTGGACGTAGTCGCACGGGCAATGCCGAAATCGGTTACTTTTACTTTTCCGTCTTTTGATATGATAATATTCTGAGGTTTGATATCTCTGTGGATGATATGCTGGTTATGAGCTGCCTGAAGGCCGGTCACCATCTGGATGGCGATACTGACCGTCTCCTTCGCTGAAAGCCTGCCCTTTTTCTCAATATAGTCTTTCAGCGTGATTCCTTCCACCAGTTCCATGACCATATAGTAAAGGCCGCGGTCCTGACCTACATCGTAGACATTTACCACGTTCGGATGCATCAGCCCGGCTGCCGCCTGTGCCTCGCTTAAAAACTTTTTGATAAATACCTGGTCGGAACGATAATCACTCTTCAGCACTTTGATCGCCACATACCGGTTCAGCTTATGGTCTTTGCCCTTATAGACATCCGCCATTCCGCCGCTCCCGACGCGGCCCAGTATCTCATATCGTTTCCCTAAAATAACTCCTTCTTTAATCATAATACACTCACCTCATCTGCGAACGGTTCTACCAGGACAACCCCTATATTGTCCGTACCGCCATTTTCCTTTGCAGCGTCCACGAGAGCCTGACCGGATTCTACAATATCCCTGCCTCCCTGAACGATATGGAAAAGCTCTTCGTCCTCCACCATATTGCTCAGTCCGTCTGTGCACATCAATATGATGTCTCCCCGTTTCAGACGGTGCTCATAGAAATCTACGTCCACATCGGCTTTCGCCCCGATTGCTCTTGTGATAATGTTCTTATCCGGATGGTGTTTTGCCTCTTCCGGTTTGATTCCGCCGAGTCTCACCATCTCCTCCACCAGTGAATGGTCTTTCGTAAGCTGCTGAATCCCCTGATTGATCAGATACAGACGGCTGTCTCCCACATTAGCGAAGTACATCATCTGATTCATGATCGTCGCTGCAACAACTGTCGTTCCCATTCCTTTTAAATGTTTATCCCGGGATGCCTCTTTGATGATCTCACGGTTCGCCGTTTTAATCGCACTAACAAGACATTTCTCTATATCTTCGCCCTCGCTCATAGCCAGCTCCCGCTTCAGGACCTCAACTGTATATTTTGAGGCGTAATCTCCCGCCTGATGTCCGCCCATTCCGTCAGCAACTACGAAGAGATTCTGGAGGATGCCCAGCGGATTATCTGTCGCATAGACATAATCCTGATTCACTTGTCGTACCATTCCCACATCAGTAATAGAAAATGTCCTCATATCTGTCTCCTTAAATCCCGTCGTTTATCTTCTCTTCCTCCGCATAACGGCGTCTGAGCTGTCCACAGGCTCCGTCTATATCAGAGCCCATTTCCCTTCTTATAGTAACATTTATTCCGCTTTTTTCAAGTTTATTTTTGAAATTCAGGGCATTTTCCCTGCTCGGGCGCACAAAATGACGTTCTCTTACCGGATTCACCGGGATCAGATTCAGATGACAGTTCCGCGGTTTTAAAATCGAGACCAATTCCCCCGCATCCTCGTCCCTGTCATTTACCCCGTGTACCAGACTGTACTCAAAAGTTACCCTGCGCCCCGTCTTCTCAAAGTAAGTATCGCACGCATCAAGAACATCCGACAGATCGTACTTATTGGCAACGGGCATGAGTTTCCGCCTTTTTTCCTGCGTAGAACCGTGGAGTGAAAGGGCCAGTGTGATCTGGAATCCCTCATCCGCCAGCCGAAGCATATTGGGAACGATACCGCAGGTGGACACTGTCACATTTCTCTGGCTGATATTCAGTCCGTGTTCATCTGTCAGCATACGGATAAACTTGACGAAATTATCATAATTATCCAGCGGTTCTCCGGTTCCCATGATGACCACATTCGACACCCGCTCGCCTGTAATTTTCTGGATCTGGTAGATCTGTCCCAGCATCTCGGATGCATTCAAGTTTCTTTTCAATCCTCCGATCGTCGATGCACAGAACACACATCCCATCCTGCAGCCCGCCTGGGAGGAAATGCACACAGAATTGCCGTGCTTATATTTCATGAGCACGCTCTCCACCATATTTCCGTCATACAGACGGAACAGAAACTTATTCGTACCGTCCAGCTTCGAGATCTGCCGCTCTTCCATGACGACAGGAAAGATCTCATACTCTTCCTTCATCCGCTCCCGAAGTTTCAATGACAGATTTGTCATCTCGTCGAAACTGTCCGCAAGCTTTACATGGAGCCACTCATATACCTGCTTTGCCCGAAATGCTTTCTCGCCCAGATGTTCCATCTCTTTCTTCAGTTCTGTATATCCATAGGAACGGATATCTTTTTTCATAGCTCCTGATCTCCTCCATGTCTTTTTACCAGTCTCGCGATGAAAAAGCCGTCGCTCTTATGTACGCCCGGCAATAGCTGGATGCATCCTTCTTCAATGACGCTGCCCCGTAATTCCGGGCAGAGCCGCTCATGGATATCATCCTGAGAGAACTCCGGATACTGTTCTAA
>DYCJ01000001.1:6789-22344 GCA_019418195.1 Clostridiales bacterium
TAAAAACCAGTGTACATTATCCATATTTTCTGCCGGGTTTATTGTACAGGTACTGTAGACAAGTGTTCCCCCCGGCTTTACATAAGACTGTGCACAGCTCAGGATTTTCCGCTGCAGCCTGACCAGACTTTCGATCCCGTCAGGCGATGCCTTGTATTTCAGATCCGGCTTCTTCCCGATCACTCCGAGCCCGGA
Organism: Clostridiales bacterium; assembly: GCA_019418195.1. GTDB lineage: Bacteria > Bacillota > Clostridia > Lachnospirales > Lachnospiraceae > Mediterraneibacter. Next base: position 6,985 of record DYCJ01000001.1, read on the forward strand.
ACAAGGCAGGTCCGCGATCACAAGATCCGCACTTTCCACTGACTCCTGATCTGGCACCGACGCATCACGGCATACTGCGGATATATTTGTCAGACCAGTCCGCTCGATATTCTCCCGGATCAGCTCCACCTTTGTTTCCGTCAGATCACGCGCCTCTACATGGCCGAATATATCCCTGGTGCCGTTCCCATTCGCGTTCCCATTCGTATTTCCGTCCGCCATTTTTCCGTTTGCCAGCAACAGTTTTTCTGCCACATGGAGGGCTTTTCCTCCGGGTGCCGCACAGACGTCGATCACCCGCGCACCTGCCTCCGGCGATGCGATCTCCGCGACAAGCATGGAACTAATATCCTGCACGGTAAAGAGCCCTTCCTGAAATGCTGCAAGTTCACTCAGATGGTCATATCCCGATATCTGAAATGCATAGGACAGATACGGATGCGGAACCACAGTGACGCCCTCTGCTTCAAGCCTTTCTTTCAACTCGCCGGGAGTACCCCGGTTCAGGCAGCATCGGATAATGACCGGTTTCTCCTGCTGGAAATCATCCAGCATCTTCCCGATCACCTCTGTGTCATATGTCTTGCCCCACAGATCCAGGATCCACTTCGGGCAGGAATATCGCACAGACAGTTCCTCAATCTTCTCTTTCGGGTACTGCACGCTGTCCAGCCCTCTGATCACGCTCCGCAGCACTCCGTTTACATATCCTCTCAGCCCGGAGAATCCTTTTCTCACCGCAAGCTTTACCGCTTCATTGCACACAGCCCGGTCCGGTACACTGTCCATGTATTTCAGCTGATATACCGCGCTACGTAAGATGCCCCGGATCACAGGCTTCATCTTATTCACTTTTACTTTCGAGAACTGATCCAGTATATAGTCGATCTCGATCATATGCTCCAGCGTCCCCTCGGTCACCCGGGTAATAAATGCCCGTTCCCGTTTCTCAAGATACTGATATTTCGAAAGCACGTCTCTTAAAATAATATGACTGAACTGGCCGTTCTCCGTTACTTCCAGGAGGACAGCCAGCACGATCTCCCGCTCATTTACCGATTTAGTCATTCCTTCTTCTTCCTCCTGTCAGGATAAGCAGGCGCAGAAGCTGCAGGATCATGGATGCTGCGCTCGCCACATAAGTAAGAGCTGCTGCTCCAAGCACTTTCTTTACAGAGCCCACTTCATCGGGATAAAGCATCCCGGATGTCTCCAGCACTCTCACCGCACGGTGTGACGCGTTAAATTCTACCGGCAGTGTGACAAGCTGAAAAAGTACTGCTGCCGAAAACAGCAGGATACCCAGATTGATAAAAAGTGCTGCCGTCTGTCCGTTCATGAAAAGCCCGATGATGATCAGGGGCCACGCCGCCATAGAACCGAAATTTGCCACCGGTACCAGCGCTCCCCTGATCGAAAGCGGAGCATATCCCACAGAATGCTGGACTGCATGCCCGCACTCATGGGCCGCAACACCGATTGCCGCAACAGACGCGGAATTATAAACTGTATCAGAAAGTCCCAGTGTCTTGTTTCGGGGATTATAATGGTCCGTCAGATTTCCTGCTATGTGGATCACCTGCACATCATAGATACCATTCCTGTGAAGAATCTGCTCAGCCGCCTCGCGTCCCGTCAGACCGGAGTGGCTGCGCACTCTCGAATAACGCGAAAAGACACTGTTCACCCTGGTTGACGCCGCAATGCAGATCAGAGCCCCTATCAGTACAAGTATATAAGTCCAGTCATAGTAATAATAAAACATAAGATAACCTCCTGAATCCCGATGTCCGTATGCTGTTCTTAAGTCTCTTACACTTGTGTAAGAAGTTCCCCCAGTTCCATCGTATTCCCCCTCAGGAAAGCCCCTGTCTCCATTCTCTTCTTGCCCGGCATCTGCACTTCCAGGACACGCAGGATACCGTCACCGGTCTGTACCGTAAAATCATTTTTCCCGATAGAAAGGACTGTACCCGGCTGATTGTTTCCGCCGCTATTTTCTTCCGCCTTTGCCTTCCATATTTTCATCACTTTTCCATTCCAGTGACTGTACGTACCGGGCCATGAATTCAGCCCCCGGATCAGTCTCTCTATTCTTACCGCCGGCTGAGCCCAGTCGATATTGCCGAGTTCTTTTGTGAGCATTTTCGCATAGGCTGTAGGACTCTCGCCCTGCTTCTCATGTAATGCGGTTCCGTCTTCCAGCGCTTTGAGCGTTTCCACGCAGAGTTCGGCCCCTGCTGCCGCCAGTTTGTCATGAAGCGTCTCTCCTGTCTCGTCTTCCGCGATCGGCACTTCTGTCTTCATGATCATATCGCCGGTATCCAGGCCCTCATCCATCTGCATGGTGGTCACTCCGGTCACACTTTCGCCCTCGATGATGGCCCACTGGATCGGAGCAGCCCCCCGGTATTTCGGGAGCAGTGATGCATGGACATTGATACATCCATAGGGTGTCAGCTCAAGAATAGATTTCGGCAGGATCTGGCCGAACGCAATGACAACGATCACATCCGCGTGGTATTTTCTCAGTTCTTCCACGCACTCCGGATCACGCACTCTCTTCGGCTGATATACCGGTATGCCAAAGAACTGCGCTTTCTCCTTGACCGGCGTGTACTGCATCTTTCCGCCTCTTCCCTTCGGCTTATCCGGCTGGGTCACTGCCAGGCAGACTTCGTGTCCTGCCGCGACCAGAGCTTCCAGCGTTCCCACGGAAAAATCCGGAGTTCCCATAAATATCACCCGCATCTGTCTATTCCCCCGTTTCTTCTCCTTCGTCTTCTTCATTGTCGTATGTTACATCATGAAGACCGTCCTCGGTCTTATCCACATAGAGTTCTCCTGAGAGATGATCGATCTCATGGCAGAACGCCCTCGCCAGAAGTCCTTCTCCCTCCAGTTCGATGGGGTTCATCTCCTGATCAAGAGCACGTACTTTTACATGATCCGGCCTTGTCACGATCCCCCATTTTCCAGGCACGCTTAAGCAGCCTTCTTCTCCCGTCTGCTCCCCTGACGTCTCCACGATTTCCGGATTGATCAGAACGATCGGGCCCTCTCCCACATCTATGACCACGATTCTCTTTAAAACACCTACCTGCGGAGCAGCAAGCCCGACGCCGTGATACTCATACATCGTCTCCAGCATGTCTCCGATCAGTATTTTTGTGCGCAGCGTCATCCGGGGAACATCTTTGCACTGTTTTGTCAATATATCGTCTCCAATCTCTCTTACCTGTCTGATTGCCATATCTTTCTCCTCTTTTCTCTGTATGTCTTCTCACATCGGATTGAAATCAAACTGAATCCGCATGCTGTCAAAACCTGAATTTATCTCTATATACTTCTCTACTCTGTTCTTCATCGCTACCAGCAGTTCATACTGTTCTGCCTTAATGTATATCACTCTCCGGTAAACGTCCTTGATCTTATCGATCCCCGGACTTGCCGGCCCTATCACAGCCGCCGGCTGCACTGTCCGCACGCCGGTTTTCCCTGTGCGCGCGTCTTCCCTGCCCGACAGTCCCCGGATCACCCTGAGGATATATTCCTTAAGGTAATGACATCCTTTTTCCAGCAGCACCTCATCTTCTCCGGATACAAATACCGCCAGGAGCTGTTCCGCCGGCGGATATCCCATTAATTCCCGATACCGGATCTCTTCCTCATAAAACGCCTCGTAATCCTGGGCTGCCGCTGTCTCAATGGCATAGTGGGAAGGATCATATGTCTGGATCACCGCTTCACCGGGTCTCTCTCCGCGTCCCGCCCGTCCTGCCGCCTGGGTCAGAAGTTGGAAAGTCCGCTCTCCGGACCGGTAGTCTCCCGTATAGAGAGACATATCCGCGGCCAGCACCCCCACAAGTGTCACATTCGGGAAATCGTGTCCTTTTACGATCATCTGCGTCCCTACGAGAACATCCGCCTCTTCATTTGCAAATGCAGAAAGGATCTTCTCGTGGGCGTCTTTCTGCCTCGTCGTATCCATATCCATCCGCAGCACGCGGGCCTGTGAAAATGTCTCGTGTACGATCTCCTCGATCTGCTGAGTCCCTGCGCGGAACTCGCCGATATAGCGTGAACCGCACTCCGGACATACTGTTATCTTCGGCTGCTCGTACCCGCAGTAATGGCAGCGCATCTTCCCGTCCCGGTGGACGGAGAGCGATACATCACAGTGGGGACATTTCACCACATGCCCGCATTCCCTGCAGGAGATAAATCCCGAATATCCCCTCCGGTTGAGGAAAAGCATGATCTGTTCCCCTTTTTCCAGCCGGTCCTCCATCAGCTCCCGAAGCTTTGTACTCAGGATCGAACGGTTCCCATTCTTTAATTCTTCCCGCATATCCACGGTATATACCTCTGCCATACGCTGCATGCGCGAACGGTTCTTCATTTCAAAGAGTATATACTCTCCCCGTCTGGCACGGTACATTGCTTCCATAGACGGCGTGGCGCTGCCGAGCACTACGCTGGCATTCTCCATCTTTGCCCGCTGTATGGCGGTCTCCCGTGCATGGTAACGGGGAGTCTGTTCGCTCTTATAGGTAGGTTCATGCTCTTCGTCTATCACGATGAGCCCCAGATCCGGAAACGGTGTAAAGAGTGCAGATCTGGGACCGATCATCACATCCACCTGTCCGGCTTTGGCGCGCATCATCTGATCATACCGTTCTCCTGCTGACAGCCGGGAGTTCATAATGGCCACCCGGTCTCCGAATCTCCGGTAAAAACGCATCACAGTCTGATAGGTGAGGGCAATTTCGGGAATAAGGACGATCGCCTGCTTTCCCAGCTCTACAACAGTGCGGATCATCTCCATATAGACTTCCGTCTTGCCGCTGCCGGTCACGCCGTGGATCAGGTACGTGCTGCGCACTCCTGCTCCATAATCCTGCCGGAACCGGCTGATCACATTGCGCTGTTCCGGCGTATACGTGATCCTGCGTGTCTGCTGCTGATTCTGTTTTAGAGGGGTCCTGAATATCCTCTCTGTCTCGACAGCCAGCACCCCCTGTTCTTCCAGAGCCCGGATCACCGGCGTGGTGATATTCAGCTTTTTCGTCACAAGTTCATATTCCAGGACATGGTCGTCAAGAAGAGCTGCTATCAGCCTCGCCCGTGCCTTCTGATTCTTCTCCTGATAATAGTGGAACTGGCGCCTGCCCGTCTCTTCATCAAGCAGAAGCCGCAGTCTCTTCTTTACTTTGGCATTCTCCTTCTGCTTGATCGGGAGTACCGTCTTCAGCGCCTGGATCATGGTGCCGCCGTAATTCTCTTTCATCCATGCAGCCAGAGCAACAAGCTTTGCCTCGATCTCCATTGCCCGCTCCGGGATTTCAATGATCTCTTTTACTTTTGAAAGATCATAGTCACATGTTCCGGAAATCCCGGTCACATATCCTCTGATCTGACGGTTTCCTTTTCCGAAGGGAACAAGTACCTCCATGCCCGGCTCCAGTTTTCCTTCCATGGATTCCGGAATCCGGTACTGAAAGATCTTATCCAGTTTTTCATGCTGTATATCTACGATAACATCTGCAAACACTACAATTCCTCTAATACTTCTGCGATCAATACCCTCTCGTCCATCGGATATTTCACGCCTTTGATCTCCTGATAGTCCTCGTGTCCTTTACCCGCGAGAACGATCACATCGCCCGGCTGTCCGTGTTCGATCGCATATTTAATGGCTTCTTTCCGGTCACAGATCTCCACATATTTTCCGTCCGTCTTCCCGATGCCGGTCTTGATATCGTCGATGATCGCCTGGGGCTCCTCAAATCTCGGATTATCAGATGTGATGATCGTAAGGTCCGCAAGCCTTCCCGATACTTCTCCCATCTCGTAGCGTCGGTCTTTCGAACGGTTGCCCCCGCATCCGAAGAGGCAGACAAGCCGTTTCGGATTGTATTCTTTCAGTGTAGTGAGCAGACTCTCAAGACTCATGGCATTGTGCGCGTAGTCGATCATCAGTGTAAATTCATCTGACACCTTGATCATCTCGATACGCCCTTTTACTTTTGCTTTCTTAAGCGCGTCTTTGATCTTCTCTACCGGCACATTGAAATGACGGCACACGGAGATCGCCGTCAGTGAATTATATACACTGAACGTACCGGGAATGTCGATCTCAACATCAAAATCCATCAGCCCGGCCACATGATATGCAACGCCAAGATAGCCCGGCCTTGAGACAAGCTGCACGTCCTCCGCTCTCAGATCAGCCTCTTTGGAAAATCCGAACGTCTCTACGCGGCATGTCGCTCCCTGAAATACGTCGCGGAAATACTTGTCGTCCACATTTGCGATCCCAAGCCTGCACTGTTTGAACAGAAGTCCCTTGCATCGTTTATAATCGTCAAAATCCTTGTGCTCATTGGGACCGATATGATCTTTCCCCAGATTTGTGAAAATCCCGATCTCAAACGGGATTCCCGCCGTGCGGTGGAGCATCAGTCCCTGGGATGACACTTCCATCACAACACAGTCGCAGCCCTCTTCCACCATCTGTGCAAAATACTTCTGGATCGTGTAGGACTCCGGAGTCGTATTCGCCGCCGGGATCTTCTTGTCTCCGATAATTGCTTCGATCGTCCCGATCAGACCGACCTTGTATCCTACACTGTCTAGGATCGATTTGATCATGTATGTGGTCGTTGTCTTTCCTTTCGTCCCCGTGATGCCGATCACTTTCATCTTCTCTGCCGGATAGTCAAAATATGCCGCAGACATGAGAGCCAGCGCATATCTCGTATCCGTCACCCGGATCACTGTCACATTCTCCGGAGCCTCCACTTCACGCTCAACAACAACAGCCGCTGCGCCTTTCGCCGCCACATCCGGGATATATTTATGTCCGTCGGATACAGCACCGCTGATGCAGACAAAGACAGATCCTTCTTCCACTTTCCTGGAATCATTGATCAGTGTCGTGATCTCGATCCCGTCACTTCCCTGCACAACTTCATATTCCAGTCGTTCCAGTAATTTATCTAATCTCACGATAATTCCTCCTGACATTTTCATCTGTTATGAAAAGGTTGGGTCTTTTGACCCTGGCATTATTAAATAGGATAACACAATATAGGGCGGGTTGCAAAGTTTACTTCATGTATACCAGCATCGCCACGATCACACAGTGCACGACAAACATGACCGGCACACTGATAAAAAATTTCGCCTTTCTCGTCTTATGCCGGAACATGATCATCCCCGCCAGCGCGCCCAGTGAACCGCCGATCAGAGCCAGCAGAAGGAGCGTCCGCTCCGGGATACGCCACTTTCCGGACTTTGCCCTGCCCTTATCCAGCCCATATGCAGCCCATGTGGTAAAATTGATCACTGACAAGTACCATATCAGAATGCTCATACTTCAATCTCCTCTCCCAGTGTAAATGAATAAATGATCTTCTCTTTCACCGGTTTCTCTGTGAGCTGTTCGAGTGCCTGCGCATAATAATCAAGCTGTGCATGATATTTTTCTTTCAGCTCGTTACCTGTCCTTACCTTATCTGTCTTGTAGTCGAGCACCACCAGGCCGTCCGTCTCCTCAAAATACACGTCTATGATTCCCTGTACAAGAATTTTCTCACCTGACCGGTCCGCCGGATAGATTTCCGATGCATCCACACTGAGTACAAAAGGCTGTTCCTTATATAGTTTTCCATGGCGGGCGGCATCAGCCATACGCCTGCCACTCCTGCACCTGAGAAAATGCAGGATATCCTGCGGACGGATGCATTCTGCCATCTCATCTGTCAGCCTGCCTTCCTGCCTCAGCCGTTCCACTGCCGCAGTCAGATTTCCCTCACTTTTTCTATTTTCGCCGCTGTTTTCATCCCCGGCTCCGTAATCGGCCGTAAAATCTAAAAGTTCCAGCAGTTTATGATATGCGCTTCCCCGTGATGCCCCGGTCAGAGTCTCTTCTTCCTTCAGGAATCCGGGGATAAGCGGCACTACAACCGGTTCTTCGTACATTTCTTCTCCTGCTTCTTCTGCAAGAGACGCCCATTTCTTCAGCTCCGAAACTGTAAATTTCAGTTTCATCTTTCCCTCATCCTCAAATGGATACACATAATCGATCTGCGCATCCAGACGATCCCTCAATTCGGACACATAAACCTGCGAGGCATCCCAATTCCGCAAAACGTCCTCCGCCAGCACTTCTGCCTGGGTTTCCTCCTGCTGTGGGATAATATCTTCTGCTTTGAAGATACAGACATCCACGGGGATATCGGGTTTTACCTTCCCGCTTTCCTCCGACAGGAGACAGGGCAGCACCCAGTCCAAATAATTCTTAGCGCCCTCTGCTCGAAATACACCAGGGACATCCGAAACAGTACTATCTTCTGCTATCTTGGCCGGTCCTGTCATGATCAGTTTTTCCTTGGCACGGGTCAGCGCTACATAGAGGATCCGCATTTCCTCCGCCAGATTTTCCAGAATCGTTTCCTCCCGGATCATCTTTTTCAAAAATGTAGGCGTCTTTGTCCTCTTTTTCAGGTCGATCAGATCCAGCCCGGCCCCCCAGTCAGGATGGAGCAGCACGCTTCCTTTCGTATCCTGCGTATTAAACGGCTTTCCCATTCCTGCCACAAATACAATAGGGAATTCCAGACCTTTGCTCTTATGGATACTCATGATGCGCACGGTATCCGCCTGTTCATCCATGATCCCGGCCTCTCCGTAATCTACATCGTACTTTTTCAATTGGGCAATATAACGGACAAAATTAAACAGTCCCTTATAGCTCGTTCCTTCAAATGCAGCCGCCCGCTCTGTCAACATCTCCACATTAGCCATACGCTGGGCTCCGCCCGGCATAGCGGCAATGTATAGTCCGTATCCTGTCCGGTCGATAATTTCCTCTAAGAGCTCGTGGATCGGCGTATAAGGTACCTTTTCTCTGAAATATCCGGCCCGAGCGTAAAATTTCTGAAGTTTTTCCCGCAGCACTTCTACTCTATGATCATCTTCTATAATGTGGGGCTTTTCCGCATCCACATCTTCTACCCCCGGCTTACCGTACATTCCACTCTCCGCGTATGCTGCCGCCGCCTCATAGAACGGCACGTTAGGATATGCGATCCGGATCTCTGCAAGTTCTTTTGTATCCAGCCCGCCAAACGGCGAGGTCAGAACCGCGGCCAGGGGCAGATCCTGTCTGGCATTGTCCAGTATCTTCAGATAATCCAGCAGAACACTCACTTCATAAGTCTCAAAATATCCCTCCCGGCTCACGGAATAGGCCGGTATTCCTTCTTCCCCGAGAACAGAAGAGAATACTTCCGCCCAGCCCCGGATACTCCGCGTCAGGATCACAATATCCCGGTACTGTACCCTGCGGTATTCCCGGGTTTCCTTGTCCAGCACCACGCCGTCACGGATCAGTTCCCGGATACGGCGCGCGATCATCCTCGCCTCTGCACGCCGTACATCCTCCCCTCCTGTATCCTCCTTGTCAAGAAGAAGGAGTTCGCTCCTGCAGGAGTCTTCCTTTCCGGATGGAAGTGGCGGAAATTCTGCCCCCGGATAGAGCGCGGCACTGTCGTCATATTCAATCCCGCCCAGCTCTTTCTTCATGATCTGGCGGAAGATATCATTTACGCTGTCAAGAACTTCCCCGCGGCTTCGGAAGTTCTTGTGCAGATCGATCCTCTGCGTTACGCAGTCTTCCAGACTGTAAGTATTATATTTTTCCATAAAGAGTTCCGGTCTGGACAGACGGAAGCTGTAAATACTCTGCTTTACATCGCCCACCATGAAAATATTATATTCTCCCCTGGATACTCTCGACACACTGGTCAGGATTGTTTCCTGAACCAGATTGCTGTCCTGATACTCGTCGATCATTACTTCGTCAAACCGTTCCTGATATTCCCCGGCAACGGCGGATGGTATGATCACTCCGTCCTTTTCCTCCGTCAGGATTGCAAGGGCAAACTGCTCCATATCATTGAAGTCGATCATATTCCGGAGACGTTTCTTCTCATCCAGCATATGCGCAAAGCGTTTCACAAGTTCTGCCAAGGTAACAACAGACGGCAGGGCGTCCTGCATATCCTGATGCCACACCTCAGGAGGGACATAAAAATAATCTTCCTGCAGACCCTTTAAAAGGCTCTTTGCCTGTTCCCGAAGCTTCCGGACCTTCTCCTTCTTGTCGGGAGATACCGTGTCGTCTTTCTTTGAAGAGAGCCGTTTCCATTTGAAACCGGCGGCAGCATTGTACATAGCATCAAAGTTTTCCGCCTGCTCCAGCCGTTCCAGCTCTTCCAGATCAGAGTCCAGCATATCCCCATACATGTACGGTCCATCCGGCTCCTCACAGATCTTAAGTCCGCGCTCCAGTACCTTCCGGATGTCCGCTGCCCTCATGCGGACTCTTTCCTCTGCACGCGCTTCCAGATCTTTTGACTCATAAGCCTCCACGCACTGATCCAGCCACCGGTCAGGCTGGGGATAGCTGCGGGAATACTCATACATTTTCAGAATGATCTCCTCAATCTTCTTATCGCTCTTCCCGCTCCCGAACCGCTCTGTAAAATCCAGGAACTCTTCTTTCGCTTCTGCATAGCATTCTTCCAGAAGCTCTTCCAACACGTCCTGCTTTAAAAGTTTCAGCTCTCCTTCTTCCGCAATGCGGAATCCCGGATCGATCCCAATCACATGGAAATGGTCCCGGATAACCGAAAGACAGAAGCTGTGGATCGTGGTGATCTGGGCGCTGTGGATCAGTGTGGCCTGCCTCTCCAGCCGGGTATCGCCCGGCCGTTCCGTCAGTTTCTTTTCAATAGCCGCGCCAATCCTCTCTTTCATCTCAGCGGCAGCCGCCTCTGTAAATGTCACAATGAGGAGACGATCCACGTCCGTCGGCGGGTCGTCCTCTGTCAGCCGCCTGATGATACGCTCCACGAGTACCGCGGTCTTCCCGGAGCCTGCTGCTGCGGAGACAAGGATATTCCGATTTCTCAGATCAATGACTTTCTGCTGTTCACTTGTCCATTTCACACTCATCAGATCTGCACCTCCCCGTCATCATCTCCGGACTGTTCACCGGCCTGTCTGCATTCTGTTTCAAATATCATTTTCGCCACGGCTTCTTCCATAGAATATTTTTCAAGCCTGCGGTACCCGCACCCATCGATCCGGACATCAAATCCGCAGATATCCCGATACGGGCAGTAATCACATCCGGTCGCATCTCCCAGTTCGTAGGGATCCGCCTCCGCTTTCCCTGAACTGATCTCTTCCCGTATCCGCTTTTCTTTTTCTGCCGCATACGCCAGGACTGTCCGGAACGTTTCTCCCGGCAGCGCGCGTGAACTTTTGCTCAGTGAACCATCCTTATTCCTGCCCACCGGGATCAGAAGTGAATTTCCCGTCAGATTTCTCTCCAGATGGGAAATAACCGCCTCATCTCCATTCACAAGACCGTCCAGCCTAAGTTCTTTCAGGATACTCTTCTCCACATCCTCATCCTTGTCTTTCCTGTCTACAACCGGATCCTGGATCCGATAGTAAAATATCCCTGCAGGTATGATGTCTTTGCCCGGGAACTTTCTTTTTTCTACATCCAACGCAGCATTGAGGTAGACAGGAAGCTGCATCTGCAGCCCGTGATACAGTGATGTAATGTCAAAACTTTTCATCCCGGTCTTGTAATCCGTCACTTTGACATACACACAGTTCGCCTCATCATCTTCACAGATATCAATCCGGTCGATCTTTCCGCTGCCAAACTTCAGTTCATAACCACCGGGCACGAAATCTCCCTTCTCAAGCTGCTTAGTAAGCGCCCACACCGATCTGCGGATCAGCCTCTTGATCCTGGATATCATGTACTCGTTCCTTGCAGAACTAAACAGCACGGTATTCCCGTAATCAAGGACACTTTCTTCTACACTCTCGTCGATCAACTCATCCCTCAGTTCCTCCGGCAGATCTTCCCACCGCATCTTCTCCCGGTCCGCTTTCCGCGAAAACCGCTCCAGCGACTGGTGGGCGATATTTCCCAGATCCATCGCCTCAAAACCGTACTCCTCCCGATCAGAAAGGCGCAGACCGTAGCTCAGGAAATGGGCATATGCGCAGGACGAAAACTGCTCCATTCGGGTCACACTGACTCGGTCCGGATCCGGATACAGCTGTTTTGCACGCTCCGGCTCCAGTTCCGGGTACTCCCTGCGCAGGAATCCTGCATCAAGGATTTCTTCCAAAGTCTCTTTGCTCTTATCATCTCTCCAAAACCATGTGTAAAGCTCCTTCCAGTCACCATCCACACCGGACCGCCGGTCTCTGATTCCCTCTGCCACTTTCAGGATCCCGGTCTTTCTGGTGAGCTCAGTCTCCGCCATCGCCCGTTTCTCTTCATCAACGGTCCTGAGTCCGGGGAAGAGGCGCCTGATATCAGATATCAGGTAAGCCGGGCGCAGACTTTTTCCGTCTCCGGACACTTTTGACCACGAAAGATACAGATATTCCGAAGGCTTTGTCAGATTCATATAGAGATAAAATTTCTGTATATAGGCCTCCTCTTTCGGTCCGGGAGACAGCGCAATGTCCCCTTTCAAGAACTGCTCTCTGTCCCGCTCGGAAAGAATGCCTCTTGCACTTGCATTTCCGGGAAGCAGAGTGTCATTTGCTCCGACAAAGAACAAGGCTTTTATATTCTTGATTCTCGTTCTCTCCACATCACCGATGACCACCTGATCCAGACTGGGCGGGATCACACCCACTTTTGCCTCTTCCAGACCAGCATCCAGCAGATCACAGTATTCTTTCAGTGAAATCTGCTCGTCTCCCAGAAGTTCCACGAATTTATCGAACAGCTCCAGCACGATCCGGTAGATCTGGGCATACTCTTTCGCCAACGCAAGCTCTCCCTTTTTCTGAAATTCCTGCTCCATTTCGCTGAGCTGTTCCTGCATCTTCTCTTCGGAGATAAACTCATAGACCGCCAGCGTCACATCCCGCACAGTCTTCTTTCTCTGTTTCAGGACAAACACCAGATTCTGGAGTTTCTCCACAAACCGGACTCTCAGATGATTCAGTTCCTGAAGTTCCGTCTCCCCTGCCTCCGTTGTCTGTCTCACCCATGCCTGCTGCCATTTCTTATATCCTTTAATCCCCAGCGCCAGACAGTAATTTTCCATCTGGTCCACCTCTTTGTCAGTGAACCCGCACAGTCCTGTCCGCAGGAACCGGAACACACTGTCATAGGTGAAATTTTCTTCTGCCATAGCAAGAAGACTTCTTAAATATTCCACAAATGCATTGAGCAGGATGCTCTTCTTGTGGTCCATAAATACAGGAATGTCAAACAGACCACATGCCTTTTCCAGTGCGTCTGCATACACATTCATATCTGCCGTAATAACTGCAATATCGCGATATCGGTATTCCTTCTCCCTCACCAGATACCGGATGCCCTCCGCCACATACTTTGCCTCTGTCCGGGGATTGCGCGCCTCGTGAAGAGAAACTGCCCCTGTATATCCTGATCTTTCATCTCCCGGCTCGTCTTCCCGGAGATACTGCTTTCCGGAATACCGGAACAGTTCCGACTCAAGAAATGCCAGCTCCGCATTGTGCTCAAAGCGTTTCGGCGGTTTCTGGTACAAATATACCGGATCTTCCATCTCAGTCTTTGTATCACGTGCTATCTTCACAAGAGAAGTCACCATCTGCTTACTCAGCGCGAAAAGTTGATACGGATGACGGTATACGAAGGGATCTTCCCGCTCATCCATCTCCACGGTGATCATGACTTTGCCGCACACCTTTAGAAGCTCTCCCAGCAGCCGGTCCTGAACCGGCGTGAAACCGGTAAAACCGTCCATTGCCACAATGCTCCCCTTTAAGATATTCGACCGCGGCACAGCATCGCTCAATACATCCAGCATTTCTTCTTTTGTAATATACTTTTCGCTCAGATAATCCTCAAATCCTTCATATACTTTCCGGATATCTTTCAATTTATAATAGAGATAACTGTCCGGACTTATGCTGTCCATGAACTCATCCAGCCGCTCAAAGTCCACCCCGTACTGGGTAAACTCTGATATGACTGACTTCACCTCGCTGATATACCCCTGTTTCTTCAGATTCCCTTTCAGCACCGTAAGTTCATCTTCATAATTACCCGCGATCTTCCTCAGAATCAGGTTTTTCCCCTCATCGTCAAGCACTGTCCGATTGTCCTTTCCCACCTCTTCAAACACTCTGTGGGCAAGGCGTCCGAAGCTGAGGACATCGATGTTCATGATCCCTCCTCTGGGATGCATCAGGCACAGGTCTTTCTGCGTCTGCATCGTAAACTGTTCCGGCACAAGGACAAGATAATTCTTCTCCGGATGCCGGATGGACTCTTCTACGATATTTTGATACAGGCAGTGGGATTTTCCGCTGCCGGAATTGCCGAATATGAATTGTAATGACATAAATCTCCTCCTTGTCAAGTCTACTCCCTGATGTCATGGATTCGTTCGGATTCATTTACCGGTGATTATACTGCGTGCGCAGCAGGGCGAAGCGATTCTATCGCTTCGTATTGCGCTTTGCGCAATCATTATATCATACCGCCTATTTCCTGTCATTTTTCTCCGAATAAAAACACAGCAGTCCAATCTGTGATTGACATCCTCTTTCGTTTCTGTTATCCTTTGTGCAGATTAAAGAAAACGCTTCTCTGTTTTCGTAAGATTGGAGTTGAAAAGATGTTCTGTCTGTTTTGTCATGTGATCGCAGGAAAGTAATCTCATCATCCCGACTCATACAGAAACAGGATCAGTATGTCAGAAGGAACGCGGAATTTACTTTCCCGCGGTCCTTTTCAATGTATTACTTTTATAAAGGAGGCTGATCAATAATGTCACTGATACAGGTTAAAAATCTGAGTTTCACATACGAGGACAGTTTCGATCCTGTCTTTGAAAATGTCTCTTTCCAGATTGACACGGACTGGAAGCTGGGTTTTATCGGCAGGAACGGCAAGGGAAAGACCACCTTTCTGAAGCTGCTGACCGGGGAATATGAATACTCCGGCTCCATCCTCTCTTCCGTAGATTTTGAATATTTCCCCTATCAGGTGGAAAACAAAGAGCAGCTCACTTATGAGATTGCCGGATCTGTCTCCCCTGCCATGGAACAGTGGGAGCTTCTGCGTGAACTGAATCTCCTCGACGCGGATGCAGAGATCCTGTACCGTCCGTTTTGTTCACTCAGTTTCGGGGAGCAGTCAAAAGTATTGCTGGCATCTCTTTTTCTTAAAGAACACGCCTTTCTCCTGATTGACGAGCCGACAAACCATCTGGACGCAGCCGCACGAGATAAAATTGCGGACTACCTTGC
>DYCJ01000001.1:22354-43310 GCA_019418195.1 Clostridiales bacterium
ACCTTGCACACAAGAAAGGGTTTATTCTGGTCTCCCATGACCGGGATTTTCTCGACCGCTGCACAGATCATGTTCTCGTTCTCAACCGCAGATCCATCGAAGTACGGAAAGGGAGCTTTTCATCATGGTACGAAGACAAACTTTCGCGGGATGAATCCGAGATCCGGCAGAATGCCCGGCTGAAAAAGGACATCCGAAAACTCAAAGACGCCGCGCGCCAGGCCGCACGCTGGTCGGATAAGACGGAAGCCTCAAAAATCGGAAACCATGTAGGAGACCGCGGATTCGTCGGTCATCAGGCTGCCAAAATGATGAAGCGTTCCAAAATGCTAGAGCGGCGGCGTGAAAGTGCCGTGCAGGAAAAAGAGCATCTCTTAAAAGACATAGAATCTACTGAGTCTCTTAAGATCAATATGCTCCATTATCACAGCAACAGACTTGTCACCATAAAGGATCTCTCGATCCGCTATCCGGATTCTGAAACACCGCTTTTCTCCGGTCTGTCAATGGAGATCCGTTCCGGCAGCCGCATCGCCCTGTCCGGGAAGAACGGATGCGGCAAATCCAGTCTGATCCGCCTGATCCTGGGACAAAATATTCCCCATACCGGGGAAATATCCGTTGCAGCAGGACTGCGTATCTCCTATGTCTCGCAGGATACCTCGCATCTTCACGGGACACTGTCCGAGTTTGCACTGCACTGTGGCGTGGATGCCCCGCTCCTTCTCACCGTGCTTGACAAACTGGGGCTGGAGCGACAGCAATTCGAAAAGAAAATTGAAACATACAGCGAAGGTCAGAAGAAAAAAGTGCTGCTGGCAAAATCTCTGTGTGAACCGGCGCATCTCTTTGTGTGGGATGAACCGCTAAACTACATTGATATATTTTCCCGCATCCAGCTCGAAGATCTACTGCTTGCCTGTCGGCCGACTATGCTCTTCGTGGAGCACGACCGGACTTTTCGTGAAAAGATCGCGACGGAAATCATCGAACTGTAAGCAGCTGATTTAGCAACAAATAAAAACTCTGTATCAGACGGGCTATTCCATCTGTACAGAGTTTTTGTAATCGTTATTTTCTTTATCTGATCCCTGTATTTTCTATCGGATCATTTCCTGCAGTTTGCTCTTCGGCACTGCACCGATCTGCTTTCCGGCAACCTCTCCATTCTTAAACGCGATAAATGTAGGGATGCTCATAACACCGTATTTCTGTGCAACTGCCATCTCTTCATCAATATTGATCTTGCACACCTTTACGCCTGTCTCTTCCCCTGCAAGCTCTTCAACAACCGGTCCCATCATCTTGCACGGTCCGCACCAGTCTGCATAGAAATCAACGAGCACTGTCTGCCCTGCCTGAAGCACTTCCTGATCAAAATTCTCTGTTGTCAACTTTACAACTGCCATCTTTATATCCTCCTTATGAATCCTCTAAATTTATATTTATTGTCATTTCATGATCTTAGTATACCACATTCTTATGACTTTTCAGTGACAAAGTCACATTTATATCCTGCCCAGCTTTCCGGCGTCAATAACAGTAACCTTTCCTCTGGTCAGCTTCACAAGTCCGTCAGCCTGAAACTGTTTCAGTATCCTGGTCACGACTTCCCTCGCTGTTCCGGCGTCTTTCGCGATATCCTCATGGGTGAGCCTCAGCTCATCTCCCCCTTCTATTGCCCTGTGCTCCAGCAATGCTCCCGCGATCCTTGATGCCACATTTGAAAATACGAACTGGTTGAACAGCCACATGATATCCGAAAATTTCTCTGAGATCATCTCCATCGTATAGTCTTTCACCGCGCTGCTCTCATCATACAGCTTCCGGTACACTTTCTTAGGAATCGTATAGATCTCACAGTCCGTCTCCATCTCCATGTCAAGCTCAATATCCATCCCATTGAGCATGCACGCTGCACTCAGTATACTCACATCCCCATCCAGC
Source organism: Clostridiales bacterium (assembly GCA_019418195.1). Taxonomy (GTDB): domain Bacteria; phylum Bacillota; class Clostridia; order Lachnospirales; family Lachnospiraceae; genus Mediterraneibacter. The sequence goes on from DYCJ01000001.1 coordinate 24,302, forward strand.
AGCCGGAACAGGGTAATGTCCCCGCCGCCCGGTGATGTGATAAACACACGCGCCCTTCCGGAGCCGATGATCTGCACACCGGCACATTCTCCTCCCCCGAAATGAAGACGTGTCTTTTTCTCACATAAATTCCTTGTTGTATTGTTTACGATCTCTGCTCTCTGAGCTTCTGTCAGACTCTCCCAGAAGGGAAAAGCATTTTTAAATAATTCAGTATTCATTGTTCCCGTACCCATTCATACAACGAATAAACATCATTGTTTATACTCATATTTACTGCTCCTCCATATTAGCACGTTTTCTAAAAAGAAAAAAGCCACTTTCGAGCATCAGAAATTTTAATATTTTATTATCAAATCATAATGTTGTCGTCACACTTTCGTCACATTCCCGCAATAAACTATTCGGTGTTGAAGGGAGTATAACATAATGACTGATGAACAATATTACACACTGATCCATCCGTATCAGGATGCAATGAACCTGATCCTGACCAGATTGAAAATACTGAACCATACGACCTACGAGAGTGAAGACTTCCAGCCGATCCACAGCATCACGAACCGTATCAAAGAAAAAGGGAGTATTGAAAATAAATTACGGAAAAAACATGCATCCACAAGTGTGCAGGATGCCAAGGCACTCCTGCAGGACATTGCCGGAGTGCGCGTGATCTGTTTTTTCGAAAAAGATATCAGGCATCTTGTGGAATGCTTAAGAAAACAGTCAGACCTTATTGTGATCAAAGAAAAAGATTACATATCCACACCAAAGCTGAACGGCTACCGCAGCTATCATATGATCATCGGCGTTCCGATCTATTACATGGACGGTATGGAATACTATCCGGTCGAGATCCAGTTTCGTACAATATCCATGGACTTCTGGGCTGCGATGGAGCATAGAATCTGCTATAAAAATCAGCCTTTTAACGAACTGGAGATGAAGAACGCATTCCTCCAGTATTCTGAAATACTGGAAAAAATGGAGAAATCATTTGAGGTATACAGCGAGAACTGTAGTTGAAGCTGTATTTACCGGACGAGTTTCCCTTTTATTCTACTTTTGGAAAGCGGATTGACATCTCGAATCCCTTACCGCTCTGAGAACGGGCTTCTAATCCCAGACTCAGATCATCCGCCATCTTCCGGGACAGATAAAGTCCCATTCCCGTTGCTTTCTTTCCTGTGTCGGCCGGATTTCCTGTAAAACCTTTCTCAAAAATGTAAGGGAAGTCACATTCTTTCACTCCAGCACCGTTGTCGCATATGCGCAGCACATCTTCCGACTCCAGCTGCTCCAAAGAGATCGTAAGTTCCGGCTGTTTCTTTCTGCAGTCACTGTATTTTACCGCATTACTTATAATCTGTCCCATCAGGAATTCAATCCCTCTGCGGTCAGTAAACACTAAAAACGCTGGCACGTGTACGGTAATCCTGAAATTCTTCTCTTTCAGGAGCAGACTGTAATCTTCCAGTACCTCACTGATGCAGTCGTTCAGATCTACATGCTCGAACAGGTAATCCTTTCTGCCGCTCTTTAGACGTGCGTAGTAGAGAATCTGGCTGATATACTCCTGGAGCCGGCTTCGGACATACTCCAGCTTAAACGCAGCTGATGCAGGTATCTCATCTCCCTGATTGTCCAATACCATTGTCAGCAGTGACAGAGGATTTTTCGTCTCGTGGGCCCACGCCTCCACATATTCCTCGTAGTCCTCCGCCGCGGCCCGTGCTCTGCTGCAGGCGGCATCTTTTTCCCGCAGGACAGTTCCCAGCAGACGGACAGATTCTCGTTCCGATGCGCTTACCGCCCGAATCAGATTTTCTTCGTTGACAAGATCAGGATTCTTCAGAAATGCGTGGAACGCCTTGCCTCTCCTCTGCTCTGTACGATCCAGAATAAACGCCACAATAAAAAACAACAGAACAGTTCCCATCACGATCAGAGGAACCAATATTCCAAAGGCATCTGCAGCAGAAAGCCATAGCAGCAGCGCTGACATTAGATCAAGCCAAAGCAGCAGAACAAGCCATGGAAGATAACGCAATAAATAAAGCAGCCTTTTTCTCATCACTGATCCTCCTCATTTCCCAGGCGATATCCCACACCCCGGACCGGCGTGATCTTCTGTTTCATTCCAAGCCTCGTCATTGTCTTTTTCAGCCTTGTCAGATTGACCTGCAGCGCATTCTCATCAATAAACTCCGTTGTCCCCCACAGCGCTGTACACAGTTCATCTTTTGTGACCGTCCTGTCGCTGCGTGATAGAAATATCTCAAGCAGTTTTCCCTGATTTTTTGGAAGTACAATAGAACTGTTGTTGATATACAGTGTATAAGTCTGACGGTCCAGCAGATAGCCCGGTCCCTCCAGCAGATTTGCCCGGCCTTCATAACGCTTAAGAACATTGGACACACGTGCGAGAATCCTCTCCCTGCGGCAGGGTTTCGTCAGATATTCGTCCGCTCCAAGTTCAAGAGCGCGAAGCTCATCTTTCATCCGATCCCGGGAGGTCAGTACAAGAACCGGGAACGAGCTTCTTCCTTTGATCTCCCGGCAGATCTGGAATCCGCTGACACCCGGAAGATTGAGATCCAGCACTGCAAGATCAGGTGAAATCTGTTCCAACTGTTCCGCCACATGATCAAATTCACGGATCTCTATTGCCTCATATCCCGCTTTTCTCAGCATCAGCGCCAGTTCTTCACGCATAAGAGGTTCATCCTCTACTACCGCGATCTGCTTCATTCTTTCCTGCACCTCCTGTCGACAGTTACTCTTTCTTTGCTTTGTATTCAGGCCGTCATTCTTCACGCTCCGGTGCCATCAGTGTCAGCAGATACCTGTTGCTGGATCGCTTTACCGCAGCCATATAAATGCATTCTATCACACAGAGCACAAGAATCATAGCTGCAGAAATAAACATCATCTCTCCGGCTGATCCCCGGGTCACGGATGACAGCAGCCCCGTGAACAGCGCCCGCACTGCAAACAGGCTGCTTACGGTCGCTGCGAGCACCGGGATCCCGAAATACCAGTTGATCTGTTTCTTTGCCGACGCGCACAGTGTTTCATACACAGCGCCAAGCTTGATGAGTGTTTTATATCTCCGGTTTGTCTTCTGCTCGTTCATCAGGAACTGGACTCCGATCACCGTGTTTGCCACGATCAGAAAGATGATGGCAAGATAGATCGTAATATAGCTGGCTGCCACGATATAGAACAGCTGCCTCCCCATATTCTGCAGATAACTCTCATAATTCAGCCCGGTTTCATTTAATTTCTCATTCATCCCCGAGATTGCCTGCATAAGACCTGTTTTTTCCGATACACTGCTATCCAGCACTCCGTTGACATACACGTCATACTGCCCCTGTGTGTAATATTGAAATGCCTCATCCGGCAGGATCAGCGCAAAGGAGAGGGTGATCGAATAATCTGTCACGACTGCTGTCGTCTGCACCTTACCTGTCAATCGGAGAGTATTTCCGCCGACTTCCACTTCCGGCCGGTCTGCCAGCACCGTATTCATGATCTCAGCCTGCCTGTCATTAAGAAAACTGCTGTCCATATATACAGCCCCCTCGTCTTCTCCCAGTTCCACCTCAGGAAGTCCTGCCGTGCGAAGCAGTTCATTATACCCGGAAAGAGAAATGAGCGACGGGAAATCCGCGAATCCTAAATTATTTAAAAGCACATCTCTGTCATCTGAAGCAGGAAATTTCGCCGCCTGTTCCAACACCTCATTCATCGAGTATGCATTTTCAAAATCTTCTGCCGTGCGGATATCACCGATCTTCATTTCGAACAATTCCGAAAACTCCGTATCCAGTCCGCTCTTGCGCAGTGTATCAAATGCATCCGCAGCTGCCTGCTCCTGATTCGGTTCATCCGTATATTCCGGTATAAATGTATAGTCCAGCACATGAGGATCTGACTGGCCATAGTAAGCCGCGATTGCAACTCCCGCGCCAAAGCAGCAGAGAGCTCCAAGTATCAGCAGCGAGCTGACCGCCATCGTTCCCGACTGACGGACTACATTTTCCTGCAGCTGGCGCACATTGAATACATGCAGCCGCCGGTCCCGTTTTTCGGATTTTATTATCAGGTTAAATATATATCTGAGCCCGTAGAAGAAAAGCAGCGTTCCCGCAAATCCAAGAAGCACCGTAATCCCCATCATCCCGATCTGATACCATGATATTCCCCTGATCGCCAGATAATATGCCGTTCCAAGACAGAGGATGCCGGCAAAGAGCGCCAGGCCATATACAGGCGCCGGATGCTGTCTCTTTGTTTCCTCCGGCTTTTCAGCCAGAAGTGAACCGATTTCCCGACGGCTTATCTTTACGCTCAGAATCAGGAATGCTGCAAGCTTGATCAGGAAGAAACCAGCAGCAGTCAGCAGGATGGCATCAAGCGACATCGTGAACCGGTGCCCGATGATTCCCAGACCAACCAGCCGGGCGGTAACCAGACTGATCAGTTCCGACAGAAGAACTCCTGCGGGAAGTCCGGTCAGCAGAGCAATAGCACTGCTCCGTATGTCTTCCGCCAGAAGAAGGGCAAACAGCCTGTTCCGTGTCATTCCCATCATCAGATACATTCCAAACTCATGTCTGCGCCGTTCAAGCTGGAACTTACTGGCAAAGTAGACCAAAAAGAACAGAACGACCAATGTCATCACATAAAAAACAGGGATCATTGTAAGGAGACGGTTTACCGCATCACTTTCCATTGTCTTCAGAAAAAGCATGACATCCTGATGTGAAAGAGAAAGTATAATATAAAATGCGATAACAGAAACGAGAAGCGACGTAAAAAACAGACCGTTCTCTTTTCTGCTTCTCCTGCTGTTACGGGTAATAAGCTCAAAGAACATTGGCGCTCCCTCCTCCCAGCTGTGACATTACTTTTAATATCCTCTCATAAAAATCCTGCTGCGTTTCATCCGGAGTATCACGTCTTAACTCATGAAAGATCCGTCCGTCCCGGATAAACAGGATACGTTTACAGTAACTTGCCGCATTCGAGTCATGGGTCACCATAAGGATCGTTGTATTTTCATCCTCATTTAGTCCTGCAAGCTTTTTCATCAGTGTTTTTGCATTTTTTGAGTCGAGCGCGCCTGTCGGTTCGTCTGCGAGTATGATCCCCGGATCCATGATCAGCGCTCTTGCCGCCGCAACACGCTGCTTTTGTCCTCCTGACATCTGGGATGGAAATTTATCGAGCACATCCGTGATCTCAAGATAGGACGCCAGCCGCGACAATCGCTTCCGGCTCTCTCCCTCGGATACGTTATGGAGAGACATAGGAAGCATAATGTTCTCCCTGCCGGTCAGGTTATCGATCAGTTCAAAATTCTGGAACAGATAGCCTATCTCTCTTCCCCTGTACTGCGCAAGCTTCCTTCCTTTCAGGGAATGAATTTCTGTACCTTTCATCACGAGCTTTCCGCTGTCCGGCTCTATTACCGTCGCAATGCAGTTCAGAAGCGTCGATTTTCCCGAGCCGCTGCTCCCCATGATTCCTAAGAATTCTCCCTCCATTACCTGTAATGTTATCCCGTCCAGGGCTTTCGTCTGATTTCCCTGTCTTCCGTAATACTTCTTCAAATTTTCAATTTCAAGAACTGTTTCCATTATCGATACCTCCCTTGTCTCTGCTATGATGATAGCATATGACGGAGAGCGATAACACTTACAGATGATGAAAGGTTTTAGAATTCGTGTTTGTATCCCAAAACGAATTCCGGACAGACGAAAACAAGACCGGAACTTTTCGACTAAGTTCCAGCCTTGCTCTTAAATAAAATTTACTTAATCTCCACTCTGAAAATCCATCTCCTACCAGAGAGCTTTATAAATCCTTATCACATCATCTTTTGTCGGCACTCTTGGGTTTGTAGCTGTACATGCATCTTCCAGAGCTGCATCTGCCATACGGTCGATCGCTCCGAAATATTCCTCTTCAGAAATCGTACCGATCTGTGAGATTGACAGCGGGATATCCATTTCTTTTAACATAAACTGCACCCAGTTAACGAGAGATCTCACTGTCATGATCTTATTATAACTGCTCAATCCCAATATCTGTGCCACAGTCGCATATCTCTTTACAGCCGGAAGATACTCTTTGCGGCTTTTGCTGTGCTTATTGATATCACTGTTGAACTCTATGATATGCGGAAGAAGCATAGCATTGGCGCGTCCGTGCGGGATATGGAACGTTGCTCCAAGCTGATGCGCCATTCCGTGATTCAGGCCAAGTGATGCTGTATTAAATGCGAGTCCGGCAAGACATGATGCTGAATGCATTTTCTGCCTTGCGTGCATATCACTTCCGTCCAGAAATGCCCTGAGCAGGAACACACCGCATATCTCGATAGCCTTTTCCGCGAGCGCATTAGAGAAATCACTGCGATTGATGCTGACACACGCCTCCAGAGCATGGGTAAATACATCCATTCCGGTATCAGCCGTCACTGCCGGGGGTACGCTCTTAACCAGCTCCGCATCCAGGATCGCTTCATCCGGCATCATGGAATAGGATACAAGCGGATATTTAACTTTTGCCGCCGGATCTGTGACTACTGCAAAAGAAGTCACCTCGGATCCGGTCCCGCTTGTTGTCGGAATAGCAATCAATCCAACTTCCGCGTAATGATCTACGCGCAGCGCAAACTCCCTGATTGACTTAGAGGAGTCTATAGCAGACCCTCCACCCACTGCCACAATTGCATCCGGTCTGTATTCAAGCATCTTCTTTACGCCTTCGCTGATCTTCTCAATGGGCGGGTCAGGAACAACATCTTTAAATACCTCAAACTGCTTATTTCCTCTTTTCAGTGGTTCCGTGACCAGGTCGATCAGCTCTCCCTGGGCAATGAACGGATCAGTCACGACCAATACTTTCTGATAAGGAATCTCTGCAAGCCGGTCAAGTGCCTGATCGCCAAAATAAATTTTTGTTTTAATATCAAAGCTTTTCATAGCTGTCCTCTCTTCATTCGGATTCCGCGTTCATATGACTTCTCAATTATTGAGGATATATACACTGGATTCCCGAATCTTTAAATACCTGAAGCCATTTATCCTCCGGTCTCTCATCAGTTATCACTGCCGTAAGATCCTCCAGAGTTCCTATCTCCGTAAATGCGATCCTGTCGAATTTACTGCTGTCGATCGCAAGGATCCTGTCCTTTGCAGACTTTAGCATTGTCCTCTTATTGTTGGCATGCAGATCGTCAGAATCCGTAAATCCGGCCGATACATCAATCCCTTTACAGGAGACAATCGCTTTATCAACATGGTAGTTGCTGAGCATCCTGTCTGTCTGCGGTCCTACGAGTGCAAATGACCCTTCCCGTGATGCACCGCCTGTTGACAGGATCGTCCAGTCCTGCACATCAAACAGCTCGATGATAATTTCGATAGAATTGGTGATGATCGTAAGGTTCTTTTTGCCTTTCTCCTGCAATGCTTTCGCAATATATACCGCAGTAGTGCTGGCATCCAGCATGATACTGTCACCATCGTTCACCAGTCCGGCAACCAATTCCGCTATGTGCTGTTTACCTAAAATATTCCGGTTCTTTCTGATATTAAATGGCAGTTCAATATTAACATTCTCATTGATAACGGCTCCGCCATAACTTTTGATAGCATAACCGTCATTTACCAGTTTCTCAAGATCTCTTCTGATCGTCTCCTCTGAGACATCATACAACTGGCTCAGTTCGCTCACAACAACTCGTCTGTCTGTCTGAAGCTTTTCCAGGATCTCGTTACGTCTTTCTATTGCAAGCATCTCACTGCCTCCTGATTATGACAAAACAGACCCTCCGACCGCTCTGCACTTATGCGGGAACATGCCGCATACTGCAGTCATAAGCAGGGGAGAGCCTGTCTATTCATTGCTTTATAAAATTGCATCACGAATCTGGGCATCCGGATGAGCAATAACTGACGAATCGAGGAACATTCCTCTGTCTTTCACTGCTTCTTTCGCCCGTTCGATCGCTGCCTCTACGGCAGCAACTTCGCCTGTCAGCAGCATATATGATTTTCCGCACATACCTCTTGCGATACGCAGCTCGATCAGATCAACGATCGCTGTCTTAGCTGCCTCATCGGCTGCTACGATAATAGATGCAGCGTCATATGTCTCAAAAATACCGAGCGCCGATACATCTTCAATCTTGGATGCTCCATAGATCGCCGGGAAAATAGACTCATGCGGGTTTCCGAGTACAAAACTGTCGATCAGGTGGAAACCGTGCAGCTCTTTGGCATTGTCAACCGCTGCTTTCACGGCACTTAAGTCACCTGTAATGATCGCAATATACTTACCCGGACATACTGTCTGAGCTTCGATTATACTGACTTCAGAGGTCTTTACCATTGCATCTGTTGCGGTAATGCCTGCTGAAACAGTCTTATATTCTACCATTCCAATTGCCTTACTCATTGCCTGCACGTCCTTCCTAAGTTTCTATGATGACATATTTGTCATTTACTTCGGTCACTGTACCTGTAACTGATGCGTGAATTCCCACGCTCAAGCCTTTGCCCGGTTCAGCGATCATCTGTCCCTTTGTTACCTTATCACCCTGCTTAACGATCGGTGAAGCAGGTGCACCTATATGCTGGCTCATCATGATCTTCACTTTTTTTATTGCGATCTCTGATTCATCAAGAGGCGCTTCTCGGTTATATTTTGTGAGATCGATCCTTGCCATCAGGCGTTCCATGGGAACTTTTCTGTACTCTCTCTCCGGTCCTACCGGCTTTGCTTCCACATGTGGAGCTTTGATTCCGTTCGCCCGCAAACCGGCTTTATATTCAGCCATCAGACTTCGCGGCGAGAGCCCCTGGAAACAGGAGTACAATTCGCAGACACCACAGGAAGAACAGAACATTGTATTTACAAAAATATTCGGCTCCTGTATATCCTTACAGGTAGCTGCAAGCATGAATTTGTTCGGCTCGATCGGATGTCCGAGCAGATGACGCGGACATAAGTCCGTACACATTGTACACTGGCAGCAGCATGCCGCTGCACGTTTCATATCAATTGAGTTTTTCTTTAATTTCTTCTGAACAATATAATGATCTTCCGGCAGAACGAGAATTGCATTCGTCGTCTTTGTTACCGGCTGGGCGCCTGTTCCGATATTGCCCATCATAGGACCGCCCACAAAATACACCGGATTCGGTGTTGTGACGTGTCCGGCAAGCGCTACCACCTCGTCAAGAGGTGTGCCGATAGGAACACGAACAGTAACCGGATTCTCTACCTCTGCGACAACAGACACCAGCTTATCTTCAACAGGTGTATTTTCATGTAAAGCCCTGTACGCATTATAAACAGTCTCTACATTGAATACAGCGACCCCGCTCTCAATCGGAAGTCCGCCCGGGCGCACAACCTTGCCTGTCACTTCATAGATAAGTACGACTTCATCGCCGGCAGGATAAACTTCATCCAGCAATCCAAGTCTCATTTCCGGATATTTTTCAATAACAGCGTCTACTGCTTCGATCGTTTTCTTATACGCTTTTTTAATGCCGATGATTGCTTCTTTGGCTCCAACAGTCTCTGCGATCGTATGGAACATATCTGCGATCTCGGCGGCGTGCTTTTCAAGAAGCTGTCTGTGCAGCCTCAGGAGCGGTTCACATTCCGCACAATTCAGGATGATCGTCTCTGCGCGCTCATCCAGCTTTGCATATGTCGGGAATCCTGCACCACCTGCACCAACGATACCGTTCTGCTGCAATATGCTGCTTAATTCTTTCATATCCATAATTCCACTACTCCAGTCCTGATCCGTCGTCAATAATTCCCACGATCGCTGCATCGATCGGCGCATCAGGCATACCGCTTCCGATTCTTGCCGCGCTGCCCTGTGCCACAAGCACGTACTCGCCGATTCCTGCTCCGATCTTATCGATCGCGATAAGCTGGTCTGCGCCGGAATGCATATGTTCCAGTATATCTACGATCATAAATTTATTTCCGACCAAATTTTCACATTTACGTGTTGAAACAACACTTCCGACAACTTTTCCTATCAGCATGATATAATCCTCACCGTATCTCCGGTTGCGATTTTTGCAGCATTTGCCTCATCGGTATCTATGTGCATCTCAAGCGTGAAACTGTCGTCCACACGAATCTTTACGTGATTAAATATTGTTCCTCTTTCATTGTCCGCTTTTACCGATACGATATCTCCGTCATGTACGCCGGCTGCCATTGCATCTCTCGGTGACATATGTATATGTCTCATTGCAATAATACATCCTTCTTTAAGATAAAGGGCACCCTTCGGTCCCACTACGGCGATCGGAGCACTTCCTGCAACATTTCCGGACTCTCTGATCGGAGCTTTAACGCCGAGCTTAATTGCATCTGTCGCGGAAATCTCTACCTGTGTCTGCTTTCTTACAGGTCCTAAAACCCTGACATTTTCGATTGCCCTGAGCTTGATTCCCACGATTGTTACAGTTTCGTTTGATGCGAACTGTCCGCCCATCAGCTCTTTCTTCTTTGTGAGCTGATAGCCTTTGCCGAACAGCACTTCAACATGTTCCTGTGTAAGATGGATATGTCTTGCGGACACTCCGATGGGTACCAGATATCCTGCATCATCGGATGATTTCTGTTTTTCAACTGCTTCCAGAACCAGCTTTGTAATTAATGCCACATTACTGTTATCCATATCTCAATTCTCCTTGTATTTGCAGGGAACTGATACAGTTTCCTGATCAGTTCCCACCGTTGATTCGTCGATAATACGCGATTATTGACTTTTCAATAATCCCAGATTATTTAAGAACCGGAAGAATCTTCTCCACATCGTTGTGCGGTCTCGGGATTACGTGTGTAGCAACTAATTCGCCGAGTCTTCCTGCAGCCTCTGCTCCTGACTCAACTGCTGATTTAACAGCTCCTACGTCTCCACGTACCATAACTGTTACAAGTCCGCTTCCGATCTTCTCTGTTCCGACCAGAACTACGTTTGCAGCTTTTAACATTGTATCTGCAGCTTCAATTGATGCTACCAGACCTCTTGTTTCAACCATTCCTAATGCTTCCTGTGACATTTTTCGTTCCTCCTTCTGAATTGTAGATTGTTCCTGAACCGTTTCTGCCTTCTGCGCCGTCTTTCTCACTCTTCGTACAGTTTTTGCCGGCGCTTTGGCTGTTGTTGTTTTCTTTTCTTCTGCCATCTTAAACTGCCTCCTAACTTACTCTGTTCGCACTGCCGTTAACGATCTTGAGTACCTCCTCATGGGGGCTCGGGATCACTACAGCGCACACAGGCTTTTTGATTCCGCCTGCCTCAGCAGCTTCGACAGCCTGTTTTACAGCGGATACGTCACCGCGGATGATGATTGTAACTAAGCGACCGCCCAGTTTTTTCTCCCATGTGACAAACTGCACATCTGCTGTCTTACACATGATATCAACTGCGACTACCGCCGCTGTAACACTCGGGATCTCAAAAAATCCATACGCGTTTCCCATGAGACTGCTCCTTTGCTTTAATGTAAGGACCTCCCGCAAGCAGTATGACTATACAGTAGGAAGGATCTTCTCAACATCGTTGTGCGGTCTCGGGATTACGTGTGTAGCAACTAATTCGCCAAGTCTTCCTGCTGCATCTGCTCCTGTCTCTACAGCAGCTTTAACAGCTCCTACATCTCCACGTACCATTACTGTTACGAGTCCGCTACCGATCTTCTCTGTTCCGATCAGAGTAACCTCTGCTGCCTTTGTCATTGCATCTGCAGCCTCGATCGCTGCTGTAAGTCCTCTTGTTTCAACCATTCCTAATGCCTGCTGTGCCATTGCCATTGTTCATTTCCTCCTAAATCTCTTCAATATCTTTTTCATTGATGATATGTGGTTCACCTTTATCTAATCCGGTAAGCTTCAGCATTTTCTCTGTATCCTCTGTCGGTCTTGCGATCTTATATTCGGTTACAACGCCCGCAAGCTCTTCGGCTCTCGCCTTTGCCGCTTCAAGCGCCGCCGTGACATCGGATACGCTTCCACGGAATTTGACCATGACGATCAGCGGTACAGGTAATTCATCTGCATTCGCCGGTTTATTTTTGTCGAATTTTTCGAGCCATACATTGCCAGCTTTGCATCCGGCATCAGCCGCCGCAAATGCCGTGGCCAGCCCGAAGACCTCCAACATACCTACTGCTTCTCCCATAATGATCCACCTTATTTATTAACGATAGCGATCTTAAGGCCTTTCTGTGCAAGATTTGTTCTGTGAGCCTCATTGATCTCCTCCAGCGGGAATCTGTGAGTGATCAGTTCTTTCATCGGAAGTCCGATTGCCTGTGCTCTCTTCAGGAAATCAAAAGTGGTCGCATAATCTCTCAGCGTATATACCCATGAGCCGACCAGATTGATCTCTTTAGAGCAAAGATCAAAGTGCGGATTGATCGTAGCGTCTCCGCCGTTGATGAAGAATCCAAGTTCACAAAGTCCGCCGCCGTTGCGGATGAATTTGTAGATGTTCGCATGTGCTGCCGGTGATCCGGTACACTGGAATGCAAAATCTGCAAGGTGTCCGCCGAACGCGTCTTTAACTGCTCCCGAAAGAGCCTCGATACCTTTGTACTCCATAAAGTTTACAGACTTCTCAGCGCCCATTCTCTTCGCAAAGTCAAGTCTCTGCTGATTTCCGTCTACTGCAACGATATTCTCAACTCCCAGTGTACGGAGAACCGCGATACAGATCAGACCGATCGGTCCGCATCCCTGTACAACAACTCTGCTGTTGAATCTTAAGATTCCTGTTGTTTTAGCTCTCTCTACTGCATGTACAAGAACTGCACATGGCTCGATCAGGATTCTGGAATCAAGATCAAGGTCACTTACGTTAAATACAGAAGAACCTTCACGGATAAGGATGTAATCTGAGAACCATCCGTTCAGATGAATGTCATCGTCCGGAAGAAGTCCGTATACATCAGCGCCTCCCACATTCTTCTTATTCAGATCGAACATCTCGATGTCCGGATCATCATGGAAGATCATACATGTAACGACCTTGTCGCCAACCTTCAACGGTTTTCCTGCGCTGTCAACTTTTACGTTTTTACCCATCTTTACGATTTCTCCGGTTCCCTCGTGTCCAAGAGCTACCGGGATCAGTCCGAACGGGTCTTTCTTAAATTCATGTGCATCTGTACCACAGATACCGCATCCTTCTACTTTTACAAGGATGTCTCCGTCTCCCACTTCCGGGATCGGGAACTCTTTAATATCATAATGCTCAAGCGATGTCAGCATAGCAACATGAGCCGTCTTAGGGACAGCCTGGCTTGCCGCCGGAGCTGACTGTGAAGGTATCTTCTTGTCAAGCATACTTTCAAGTACCTGTTTTACAACAGCTTCCACATTAGCGGAATTCATTTCCATGTTATTTACCTCCTACTACTGTTTTTCTCTTTACGCCATGCACAGCTCGATTTCGCTCTGCTTCATCTCGCTGTCGGCGTGCGCCGTATACTTCTGCCCCAGAAATATGTATCTGCAGACAAGTCTGCATACATATTTCTGTGCCATAAGTGCATGGCTTAACGTATGCACAGGCTGTCGGTCATTACGCAGCGTCTTCTCTTTGTAAACGTGCTTGCGCTCGTCAGACCCTCACCTGTTCTGCTGGCAATCGTAAATGTACAGAATCCTTCGCCGCCGAATCCGAGCGCCGCATAGGACGGACCGTTCTTAACGAGGATCGCTGTATCAATTGCCTTAGCATATTTTGTAATATTGTCAATGTTCTTTGAGTGGATATGTGCAGAATGGCGGTTGCCGTGCTCAAGCCATACAGCCTGCTCAACAGCATCGTCAAAATCTTTCGCTCTTACAACACCGAGGATCGGCATCATAAGTTCTGTTGCGATCAGCGGATGCTCCTTCGGTCCCTCAAATGTAATACACCTGATATTATCCGGAACCGTAACACCTATCATTCCGAGCAGTGTCTTCGCATCACGTCCCACACATTTTCTGTTCAGTTTCCCGTCTTTGAGAACTACTGCGGTAAGCGCATCCTGCTCTTCTTTAGAGGCAAGATAGCATCCCTGCTCATTGATCATATAGTTCATCAGCTCATCTACGACTGAATCTACGGCTACGATTTCTTTTTCGGCAATACATGGAAGGTTATTGTCAAATGTACATCCGTTTACGATATCCTCAGCTGCTTTTCTGATATCTGCTGTCTCATCTACCAGTGCAGGCGGGTTACCTGCTCCTGCTCCGATTCCTCTTCTTCCGGAAGAAAGGACCGCGGTAACAACTCCCGGGCCGCCTGTTGCTGCGATGAGCTGGATTGCCGGATGCTTCATCATAATATTGCTTGTTTCAAGTGTCGGATGTTCAACCGTGCAGGCGATATTGTCCGGACCTCCGGCTTCTACAGATGCCTCGTTTACGAGGTTGATCGCATAGATAGAAGTCTTGATCGCCGCCGGATGCGGATTAAATACAACCGTGTTTCCTGCCGCGAACATTCCGATCGTGTTGCAGAGCACTGTTTCACTCGGGTTTGTACACGGTGTGATCGCACCGATAACTCCGAACGGTCCCATCTCGATCAGAGTAAGTCCTCTGTCTCCGGACCATGCTGTAGTCGTAATATCCTCTGTTCCCGGTGTCTTCTCAGCAACAAGCTGGTGTTTTAAAATTTTATGTCCGACATTTCCCATGCCGGTTTCCTGTACGCCCATGCGTGCAAGGATTTCTGCATTCTCCTTAATCTTTTTGCGGATGTTGGAGATAACCTTTTCTCTGTGGTCCAGAGACATTCTTGCAACAATCTTCTGGGACTTTTTAGCCGCCTCGATCGCCTCGTTCATATCAGTGAAGACTCCTCTGTCTCCTGTTACATCAGATGCAATCTGCATCTTTGCCATAACTTCCTGTACGATGTCCTGAACCATCTGTTCATTTACAGACACTCTAATACCTCCTTAAAGACTTCTTTTCCATACGCCGCAATGGCTGTATCCTCTGCTGCCGTGCCGCCGCTCACTCCGAGAGCTCCGACGATACGCCCGTCATACTCAAGGACTTCACCGCCTCCGAATATCACGATCTTTCCGTTATTCGTAAACTGGATTCCGTAAAGATCCTGTCCGGGCTGACTCAGGTCTGCCAGCTGTGCAGTTGACATTTTCAGGCTTGCGGATGTATAAGTCTTATTTAATGCAATGTCGAAACTAGCTATGTATGCGCCGTCCATACACTGGATGGCTACCGGTCTACCGGCCTTGTCCGAGACAGCGACCACAACGTCCACGCCCATTTCCGAAGCCTTTGCCTTTACCTTCTCGATCAGGGCATTGGCAAGTGCCAGCGTCATCTGATGCTTTTTGCATTTGCAGACATGGGGTTTTGTTTCAGCCGGTACCGTCTCTTTCATCTGATCCAACACGGATTTTACCGCATTGGTAATATCCTGTTCATTCATAGGCGGAACTCCTACATACCAAGCTGTTCCATAACTTTCTTTGTGATAGAAGCAACCAGATCAGCATCTGTGTTTCCAACTGTTGAGGAAGCAACTGTCTTGCTGCCGCAGGAACCGCCGCATGTGTGGCAGCTCGGTTTTCCTGCCTGTGCATTCGGGCAGAGGTTAGCCGGATGTTTTCCCGGAAGTCCCATTTTTCTTCTGATCTCATACAGTTTTTCAACCTGCTCTTTGCTGAACTCCTGCGGACCGCCGATCTGCATTGTCTGCCATAACAGCTGTGCATAGAACTCTACGGATTCCATCTTCATGTATGCAGCAAGAAGGCTGTCGGAATATGACAGTGCGCCGTGGTTTTCAAGGAGAACTGCATCGAAGTGCTGAAGCAGCGGCTCTACTGCATCCGGGATCTCCATTGTGGACGGTGTGCCGTATTTTGCGATCGGTACACATCCGAGCGCGATAACTGCCTCCGGCATGATCGGCTGTGTCAGCGGAATACCTGCGATAGCAAATGTTGTTGCGTACAGCGGGTGAGCATGTACAACTGCATTTACATCCGGTCTTTTCTGATATACACGCATATGCATCTTGATCTCGGATGAAGGTCTGAATCCCTTGTTAGCCTGAAGGACATTACCGTTCTCATCAACCTTGCAGATGTACTCCGGTGTCATGAACCCTTTGCTGACGCCGGTCGGTGTACATAAGAACTCATGGTCATTGAGCTTTACAGAAAAGTTACCGTCATTTGCAGCAACCATGCCGCGGTTGTAAACTCGTCTGCCGATTTCACACATTTCTTTTTTGATTTCGTATTCGTTTTGCATCTTTTCTCCTCCTTGGATTTTACAAAACATTTTGTTTTGTGTTGTTTCTTTTTGAATATTACCACACAATCCCACAGTAGTCAACACATTTCGATGTTGGTTTTTATTGGTTTTCGTCTTTTTCCCACGGAAGTACATCTCCATCCTCTTTCAGGTATTCCAGTATCTCGGGAATTCCTTCATAACACTTGGAATCCACATAGAAGATCTGCCTGCATCCCGCAAGCCGAAGCCACCTTTCCGCCCTTGCAACATCCGCGCGTTCATCATGGATCTTGGTGACGATTCCGATCACTTCCCGGTTGCAGGTTGCCGTACAGCAGGGCGGATACAGCGAGTAGGGTTCAGTTGCCGACAAAAGCATTCCCACCACATCTGCCTCATATGTATACAGCGCCAGCGCATATCCCAGATGCTTAGTCTGTGCATATTCGCCGGGAGTATCGATGATCACATCGAAATGATTCACGTACTGGGTCTTGTGATAGTGTATTGTTTCACCTTTCAGAGCCTGCGTCAGTGTGGTCTTTCCGCATTCGCTCCTGCCTACCAGTACTATTTTCTTCATTATATTACGTCCTTGTTATCTCACATACAGAAAAGCCCATCTTATCCTTTACATATTCAAGGACCGCCCGGATCGCTGCTTCTGTTTCCGAGATCGTACCGGTCACGATCAGTGTGCCGCTGAACCTGTCCACAAATCCAAGCTCAATACCTGCCGCTTTAATAGCAATATCTCCGGCAATGATCGCGGTCTCCGCCGGACTGATCGTCAGCACGCCGATAGCGGACTTGCTGTACTCTACCCGCGGGTCCAGCCCGAGCTTCTCATAAAGTGTGATATCGGGACTTGCGATCAGGTGGGCAATGGTAATTTCTTTGCCTGGAACCAGTTCCTGTACGATACGTTCCGGCTTGTGTTCCTGAACCATTTTAACCTCACTCCAATCTGGATCAATATAATCCTGCAATTATATTAATTATACTTCATACGCCAGTATAAGTCAACGCGAATCAACAGCATTATCATGCCGCTCTCACAGCCTTTCCACACAAACCAACACCATATCTGTTGTTTTCTATTTGTTTTTTATCATTTCACATTGACATCACACTAAAAATGTTTCATACTAAAAGCAATGGATTTTTTAAGAAAGTGAGGCAGTGTTCTATGACATATCATCAACATACATACAAAGCACACATCACAGAGCCTGCCGAACGATATGAATTTGACATTCATACTCACACTATTGCCAGCGGCCACGGTTCCAGTGCAACAATCACCGACATGGTTAAAGCTGCAAAAGCACGCAATCTGAAAATGCTCGGCATCTCCGATCATGGTCCGGCCACTTTAGGAGGCGGACGGGTATCATATTTTCGCAACCTGCGATATGCACAGAGAGAACGGCTTGGCATACAGATGCTCTATGGTACGGAAGCAAACATAATAAATTATAAAGGGAATCTTGACCTGGGCGATGATATCCTGAAAGGTCTGGACTATGTGATTGCCAGCATGCATCACCCCACCATCAAACCGGGTACTGCCGAAGAAAATACTGAGGCATATATAAATGCTATGAAAAACCCGTATGTAACAGTCATCGGGCACTGTGACGACACAAAGTTTCCAATTGATCCATTTAAACTTTTTTCTGCTGCGATGAAGTATCACGTACTACTAGAGATCAACAACAGCTCTTTAAGTCCGCAAGGATACCGAGGGGATACTAAATTTACAGATCTTGTGATCCTGAACTTGTCCGTGCACTTCAATTATCCTATACTGTTTTCTAGCGACAGCCACGGAAAATCACATGTAGGAGATTTTACATATGCTGCAGAAGCTGCAAGGCTTGCCAAAGTCCCGCGGAATCTGATCCTCAACCACTCGGCAAAATCACTATTAAGCTTTCTGGCAGAGAAATAATATCCAAGATGGACATGGTTGTTTTCGCCGCTCAATAAACTGATAATAACAACAGCACCTGCATATACTGATAATATCTTTACGGTATATGCAGGTGTTTTTTATGAAAAATATGAAATCATGGCTCATTGCAGGTTTTATTTTTACGGCAATATTCGGAACACTCTCACACTTTTTCTATGGCTGGTCAAACGAGAATCCTCTGATCGGTCTGATAAGTCCTGTCAACGAATCCACATGGGAACATATGAAGCTGGTATTTTTCCGGTTCTTCTCTGGTCTCTCCCGCTTCCGCCGCATCTTTCCGATAAATCACCTTCCCTGCGCCCCGCACTCCTGTTTGGCGGTCTTCTCGGTACACTCTCGATTCCGGTCCTTTTCTATACCTACTCGGGTATCCTGGGATACAGCATCACATGGATCGATATTCTGATATTTTTTATCAGTACAGCCATCACTTTTTTCTGTGCATGGAAGTTACAAAGTTTTTCTAAAATATATGAAAAGAGAACTGCCATATATTTTCTGACCGTTCTCTTCCTTGCACTTTTCTTTCTGTTCACTTTTCTACCGCCGGATATCGGACTGTTTGCTATTCCTTAGCTTCAGACCTCCTGCGCAGGCGGAAGTCAGCCCTGCCTGATATATTTATATCCTACTTTCCCCCATAAGTATAATAGAGCTGCCGTATCCTCTGGTCGATACTGTTTCTTTCCAGATATT
>DYCJ01000010.1:0-798 GCA_019418195.1 Clostridiales bacterium
GCTTGGGGCGCAGACCGGAGCAACGCCGGACGGACGCCTGGCGCACCAGCCTGTGGCGGACGGGGTATCGCCGTCAGCCGGAAAAGACGTAAACGGTCCTACAGCGGCGGCAAATTCTGTTGCGCGGCTGGATCATTATATCGCTTCCAACGGAACCCTCTTTAACCAGAAGTTCCATCCGTCAGCACTCAGCGGACGGCAGGGACTGGAGAATTTTGTGGGGTTGATCCGCTCTTACTTCGATCAGAAGGGAAGCCATATGCAGTTTAATGTTGTCAGCAGGGAGACTCTCCTGGATGCACAGGAGCACCCAGAGAACTATAAGCATCTTGTCGTGCGTGTGGCCGGATACAGTGCGCTGTTTACGACGCTGTCCCGTTCCCTGCAGGACGATATCATCCGCAGGACAGAGCAGCAGGGATTCTGAGGGCGGCGAGGGAGATAAGCCGCCTTCATGGAAGAAAACAGGATGGAACAAGAAGGAGTTTAGAGACGGATGGAAGATTATCTGAAGACGAAAGGACGTATTTTTGATATACAGAGATATTCGATCCATGACGGGAACGGGATCCGGACGATCGTATTCCTGAAGGGGTGTGTGCTCCGGTGCCGCTGGTGCTGCAATCCGGAGTCCCAGGAATACCGGATCCAGACTATGACCGTGCAGGGAAAGCCCAAAGTGATCGGAAGGGACGTCACGGTTGGAGAGGTTATGGAGACGGTTGTAAAGGACAGACCGTACTACCGCCGCACCGGCGGAGGAATGACTCTCTCCGGCGGGGAGAGTCTGTGTCAGCC
>DYCJ01000010.1:808-3660 GCA_019418195.1 Clostridiales bacterium
GATCTTCTCCGCGCGGCGAAAGAGTCGGGGATCAGTACGGCGATGGAGAGCATGGGGTGTGCCGGGTATGATGTGATCCGGGAGATCCTGCCTTATCTGGACCAGTATCTGATGGACATTAAGCATATGGATCCGGAAAAGCACAGGGAGTTTACCGGGAAACGGAACGACCTGATGTTGGAAAATGCAAAGAAGATCGCAGATTCGCATATGACTGAACTGAGTATCCGGATTCCGGTGATACCAGGGTTCAACGACACGCCGCAGGAGATCGCAGCGATCGCCGCTTATACGGGAGAACTGAAAAATGTACGGCGGATGCACCTGCTCCCCTATCACAGGCTGGGGCAGGACAAATACGAAGGGCTTGGAAGACCTTATCTGATGGGGGATGTGGAGCCGCCGTCAAATGAAAAAATGCAGGAACTTCTCGAGGTGGCGGAGAAATATTCCGGTATAGAATGTCAGATTGGAGGATAAGGAAAATGAAAAATAAATTTGTAAAGAAACTGACAGCATGCGCCCTTGCGGCGGCTCTGGTGACAGGGCTTGCCGCCTGTGGGGCGAAAGAAAAAGGGAACAACAGCGGAGATGCGGGGCGCATCAGCTCAGAGGACGTAGTGGAGGATAATAAAGCGTCCGACAGCGATGCCGCAGCAAATGAGGAAGACGCAGGGACTACCCGCACAGAATATCCCCTTACCATTACCTCTTATGGTCCGGATGGGGAGGAATATACCTCTACCTATGAGAAAGCGCCGGAAAAGGTGGTGGCCGTATATCAGGGATGTGTGGAGACTTTGTTGGCGCTGGGGCTGGAAGATCATATCGTTGCAACAGCAGGGCTGGACAATGCGGTTCCGGACGATTTGAAAGCCGCATTTTCCAAGACAGATTATCTCGATGAATTTACTCCGTCCAAAGAAACTGTGACCATGCTGGAACCGGATATGATTTTTTCCTGGGTGTCCCTCTTTGATGCGGATACGTTAGGAGCCCCGGAAGAATGGGAAGAAAAAGGGACAAACGTATATATCAATACGAATACCGCCGTCAAAGAAGATTCGCTGGAAAATGAATATACGGATATCCTGAATATGGGTAAGATCTTTGATGTGCAGGATCGGGCAGAAGAGATTGTCAATAACATGAAAGATACCATAGCGGATGTCAAGGAGAAGACGGCAGAGCAGGAAGATAAGCCGACGGTCATGGTAGTGGAGAGCATGAACGACAGTTTCACCAATTATGGCGCTTCCAGCGTTGCGGGAGATATGGTGACGCAGCTTGGCGGTATTCTGGCAAATGAGGACGCTTCTTCCGTAGGGAAAGAAGATATCGTGGCGGCGGATCCGGATGTGATCTTTGTAGTTTATATGCCGTATACAGGGGACGATCCGGAAACAGTAAAACAGGAGAAGCTGGACGTGATCTTAAAGGATGATGCATTTGCAAGTCTGAGTGCGGTAAAAAATGACAGAGTGGTTCCGATCATGCTCAGCGAGATGTATGCGAGCGCAACAAGGACGCAGGACGGAATCGAGACGATCGCGCAGGGGCTTTATCCTGATATTGAGCTGGAAACAGAGTAATAGAGCATGGAGAAAAGAACATGAAAAAGACAGTGGTGAAAGGACCGGTATTCGGCATGATCATCACAGCGTTGCTAGTGGGGCTGGTATTATCTGTACTGGCCTCCATTACGTTTGGAAATGCCGATATCTCAATCAAAGAAGTGTATCAGGTGATCTTATATGAGATCTTCCATATCGACGGCTTTTCTTCATATGCAGAAGGAGCTGTGCATGATGTGGTATGGCTGATCCGGTTTCCGCGGGTGCTGATGGCGGTGGGAATCGGGATGGGGCTGTCCGTGTGCGGAGTTGTGATGCAGGCGGTAGTGAAGAACCCGTTGGCAGATCCTTATGTTTTGGGAGTTTCTTCCGGTGGATATCTGGGAGCGGCAGCATCAGTCCTGCTGGGGATCGGATCTGCGTTTGGGGATAATGCTATGGGGATCATGGCGTTTATCGGGGCAATGGCGGCCTCCTTTGCAGTTCTGTTTATCTCTGGTGTGGGCGGACGCTCCAATGCCGGGAAGCTGATCCTTGCAGGTATGGCGATCAGTTCGGTCTGCTCTGCCTTTGCCAATTTTCTTATCTATATTTCACAGAACCGGGAAGCAACGGCGCAGATATCCTACTGGAGTATGGGAAGCCTTGCGGCGGCGGACTGGGACAATGTGCCGGTGATTCTTCCGATCATGTTCATTGCTTCGCTGATATTCTGGACACAGTCACGGAACCTGAATCTGATGCTGCTTGGAGATGAGACGGCAGTCACACTGGGAACAGATTTACACCGGGCGCGTATCGCCTATATGATGCTGTCCTCTTTTATGGTAGGATTTGCAGTGTGTGCTGCCGGTATGATCGGATTTGTGGGATTGATCATTCCGCATGCGGTTCGGATGATATTTGGTACGGATCACAGGAGACTTTTGCCGGTGAGCGCTCTTGTAGGAGCTATCTTTCTATTATGGGCGGATGTGGCGTGCCGTGTGATCCTGCCTCACTCCGAGCTTCCTATCGGAATCCTTATTTCATTGATCGGAGCGCCTTGCTTTATCTATCTGATGGTAAGAAAATCCTATGGGTTCGGAGGAAAAGAGTCATGAAAATAAATGCGGAAGATATCCGCCTTTCCTACGGGGCGGCAGAAATTTTAAGGGGAGTCAGTATCCGGGCAGAGGGACATGAGTTCGTTGGTCTGATCGGGCCGAACGGGAGCGGAAAATCTACACTTCTGAAATGTATTTACCGGGTGTTAAAGCCTGTCTCTTATACACATCT
>DYCJ01000010.1:3670-8089 GCA_019418195.1 Clostridiales bacterium
TTTTGAGTTTACGGTGCGGGAAGTCGTGCTGATGGGGCGTGCGCCTCATAAGAAAGCACTGGAAAGAGACAATGCGGAAGATTACCGGATCGTGGAGGCGGCGCTTGAGACGGTTGGCTTATCCGGGTTTGCAGACAGGAGTTTCTCTACCCTGTCCGGAGGCGAACAGCAGCGCGTCATCCTTGCCCGTGCGCTTGCCCAGCAGACACCCTGCCTGATTCTGGATGAGCCGACGAACCATCTGGACATTACCCATCAGCTCCAGATGATGCGGATTGTAAAAAATCTGGATGTCACTGTTCTCTCTGCTGTTCATGATCTGAATATTGCAGCGATGTTCTGTGACCGGATCTATGCGATACAGGATGGACAGATTGTAGGGGAAGGAACTCCGGAAGAATTGTTTACTCCTGGGTTTATTCGGGAAATATATGACGTGGAAGCAGAGGTTGTAAAAGACAGCAGAGGACAGATGCATATTTTGTTTTTGTAAAGTGGAATGATAATTGACAATAACATTATGTAAATTAACAGGCGGTGGCATATTTGCGACCGCCTGTTATCGTTCGAGGCTGTGATCATTCCTTTGCTGCCGAACTGTTCTTTTTGGTTGACGTTCTGTCTTCTGTGCCATA
Source organism: Clostridiales bacterium (assembly GCA_019418195.1). Lineage (GTDB taxonomy): Bacteria > Bacillota > Clostridia > Lachnospirales > Lachnospiraceae > Mediterraneibacter. Next base: position 4,306 of record DYCJ01000010.1, read on the forward strand.
CGTTTCCTGAAAGCATGTTCCCGGAAGATATCCGGATCTTCTCCCAGGCGTTCATCCACTGCATTTGTCGCATCGCTGAACCTGAAAGAATCATATTTCTGCCCGAACCTTTCCTGCAAAGTAAATCGTGTCTGCTCCTGGACAGCATTCCGTAGATCGGATCTGGCATCCAACAGTTCATAGGATTTTTCCGGACTGACGGATGTTTTAATTTTCTGGAAGCGTTCCTGGCTGTCATCTAGCTGTGCAGACAAGGTTTCATACTGCTGATCCAGCCGGTTTAAGAAGTTCTGCTGTTTCTGGTAGACAGATTCACTGTTTTTTAATTCTGTTTCACTGTGAAAATAGTTGTCATAGATCAGTCGTTCCTTCTGTGAAAGAAGTTCTTCGATCTCCTCGGTGAGAGTGGTAATCTTCTGGCTGATCTGATAATAGCGGACAGGCTGCAGGAGACTGAGCGACTTTTTCTCAGTTGCGAGGGTTTTCTTTTCTGCCCGTTTTTCTTTGATCTTTCTGGTCAGTCCTTTGTACTTGGACAATACAGGTGTAAAGTAATCGATCCATTCCCTGACAGAAGAAGCCTGGGAGCGGTTGTGGAGCAGATGATACTGGAGAATGATCATGGTGCCACGGAGTTTTTCTAATGCATCTGCAATGGAGCGGATATTGTCCATGACTGCGCTTGTAAGTTTCGCTACCTGTTTTTTTAGATCCCGGAGCAGCCGGTTGTCTGACCGGATCTGCCGGTTAATCTCACATCGGTCGGAAAGAAAGCCTCGTTTTTCCATATCGCGGGCATGGTAGCCTTCATGGATCGTTGGCTGTTCCAGTCGACCCTGATCGGCAAAGCTGCGGTGATCCACTCTTGCGTCAATCTGGTGGATTGCCAGTGTCTGGTTGACTGCATCTGCCCATGCCTTCCGCCACTCCCGGAGCTGTGTTTCACTGTTCCATTGCTCGGAGATAGGGTTCTGTCTGCCGAAGCGAGTGCTTTTGGGGTGCTTGTCTGCACGGACATATCCCTCCTTTTGTGCGGCTGAGGTTGTCATATAAATCTTCTTTTTCCCCACCTTATAAGCATATTGCTTTTCCCATCCTTCCTGCTGGGCTGTCTTGAACTCGGCAGCGGTAAAACCTTTTTCCTCACCGTTTCGGATACAGAGGTATTCTTTTTGTGTCTTATACTGCCAGCTCCCGTCTGCCTCCAGAGGGCGGACAGTCAGCAGGATATGGGCGTGGGGATTGTGGCCGTCCGTATCGTGGATGGCAAAGTCGGCGCACATTCCCAGATCTACAAAGTTTTTCTGGATGAAATCCCTGAGAAAGGCGATCTGGCTTTCTCTTGAGAGTTCGATAGGCAGCGCTACGACAAATTCACGGGCAAGACGGCTGTCCTTTGTTTTTTCAGCCAGCTCTACGGCGTTCCAGAGCTGTTCCCGGTCTTTCCATTCCGGCGGAGCCATAGGCGGAAGAAGGACTTCCTGATAGGCAAGACCGTGTTTCCTCGTATAATCGTGCTGGATCCCGTCATAATCATTGTACATGCGGCTGCAGCTCAAATAAGCGGAAGCAGCGACAGCGGAGCGGCCTGCGCCACGACTGACCACTTTTGCTGACATATGGTAAATTGCGATAGCGATCATCTCCTTCCTGTGCGTATCGCTGGGATATGAAGGAACATGGCTGTTTCCATGTTTCTCTGCAGAAAAGTTGCCGGTGGCAGGTTTTCGCAGGCAGCCTTCTCCGGCTGGAGGATCCTGCCGGAAAACTTGCCGGTGTTCTTCCGGCAGGTGTATCCGCCGGAGACCGGCGGATGGATGGCTGCATAGCCGGTGCTGCCTGTCAGCAGCGGATAGCCCTCGGCAGAGCGCACGAGCCCGACCAGCGGGAGGGATACCACCGCTTCACGGGGTCCCCGCAAAGCCTGCTTTGTGGGGAGAGGAGGAGCAAGGCAGCGTCCGTAGTTTCCGCCGGAGGCGAAAACGGAGGGAAGCGGACTTTGCGACGACGAGGTGGTGAGTAAGTGCGCCCTTCGGGAATAAAAACCTGCAGGACTGTTGCTGTTTAAGAATGTTTCTGTAAATGGAGCAGAAGAAAATGACGAAGTTCTTCTGTCGTCATCTCCCGGACTTCCGGAACAACACGCTCCAGTTCGGCTCTTTCCAGGATCAGGCGCCTTGTGCGGGCGCTCCGCTCTTTTTTTCGGTCTCTGGCCTGGACAGCCTCCATCCGGTGTCTTGCCTGCAGTAACTGCTTTTTTGTTTCTTCTGTCGATAATTTTTCCATATAAGCTCCTTTCCGGTATCTGTCCGGTACCGGCAGTGCCGTGTTCCGGTACTGATACCTGTGCGCGTGTGCGGCCTTGGTCTGGCCGGTATGATTTTTCTGCTTTCCTGGTATGCTATTTCCTGTCCCCGGTGTCAGATTGGAACAGTTTCCGTACTTCTTTCAGGTTAGAAGCGGCATTCATTTCCCGGATATTCTGACGGCTGATCTTCAGCGGGATACAGCGTTCCAGTATGCGGTCATAAATTCTGGCGTGTGCCAGATCCTGCGGATTTTTCAGTTCTTCCAGAGTCAGATTCGTTGTGATGATCATGGGTTTCCTGCTCCGGTAACGGCTGTCGATAACGCTGAATACTTGCTCCAGGGCAAACTCAGAACTGCGTTCTACGCCAAGGTCATCGATGATCAGCAGGCTGTATTGATTGAAGCTTTCAATGAACCGGTTCCGGTCATCGGAGTACATCCCGGTCAGGGTGTTCAGGATGCGGGCAAAATTGGTCATCAGAACCGGCACGCCCTGTTCCAACAGAGCGTTGGCAATACATCCGGCAAAAAAAGATTTCCCTGTCCCCACATCGCCCCAGAGCAGAAGCCCCAGGGATTTTTCTTTCATCTCCTTCCAGTGGGCGACATACTCATGTGCTTTCCGGATTTCCGGATTATAGCATTTGTCATTGGAAAAGTTATAATCCCGCAGCGCTTTGTCCTGCAGGCCGCTGGCTTTGAGCCGTGAGATATGCTCCAGGAATTCCCGCTGTTTCCGCTCTTTCTCCTGCTGTTCGTATGCTTCCTGCTGACAGCGGCACCGTATGGCCGGGCGGAATTCTTTCCCGCCAAGCTGTACCCTGCACTGCCGAGGCGTCTGGCATTTGGAACAGTAAATGAGTCCGTCCGCTTCGTTTAAATATTCGTCCTCTTTTAAGGTCATAGGCTTTCCTCCTCCTTGCATTCATATTTCCGGTCGGAACCGGGGCCGTAAGGAATGCGGTTTCCCCGATCCCATCGGTTTCTCTCTTGATATTTGTTCTTCTTATTTTTACTACCGGACAGATTCCTGTCTTTCTGACAGACAAGATACTGTCTCTCTGGAAGACAGTTTTCTGTCTCCCTGATGGACAGGTTTCTGTCTGTGGACGGCAGGGCATCCGGATACTTTACATAGATGCGGTTAGGGCGCCCGATCCCCTGGCGCTTTCGATAAATGAGCTGCTTTTCTTCCAGCGCTTTCAGCGCCGTTTTGATGGTCATTTCGCTCTTATGCATGGCGTCTGCCAGAGAGGGGATGGTGAAGAAGAGGTATACATGGCCATTTTCATCCGTCCATCTGTCATTCTTCTGTGACAGCCTTGCCCGGTCGAGCAGGATCATGTAAAGGATCTTTGCTGTCTCATTCAGATCATCTATTTCCAGTAAAAATCTTGGGAATACCAGATAGTTCAGGATCTGGCTGTCCGGCGTAAGAAACTGTGTCATGTGCCACCTCCCCCCTCAAATGACA
>DYCJ01000010.1:8099-18707 GCA_019418195.1 Clostridiales bacterium
GGTTCAGGGTCTACTCGCCCAGAAAATCCCAGTCTACATCGGCGTCAGGATCAGTCGCCGGAGATTCTGCCGGGGGAACGGCTGCATCGGACTTTGACAGCCCGGCCATGCAGCCGGCCAGAAAGACCGGAAGTGCTTTTTCCATAGACTTTTCCACCGCAGAGACGATCTGCTGTACAAACTGTTCTTCCCGCTCCCGAGTTTCCAGATAGGGATCCTCACGGCTTTTGTAATAGCGGTCAAAGTAATCCACCAGGGCGGCGGCGATCACCTGACTGTAGGATTTGAATTCCTGCCTGTCCATAGACTGGAGATACTGCCATGCTCTGGCAGGGATCTCCTTGTCCAGGTTAAACCGGACATTGGTGCTTCGGATTCTGTCTGTCATGAGCGCTCCTTCCTGCGGAGAGTGGCAAGCGCAAGAGCTTCATATCCTTTTGCCGTGGCACAGATATCATCAATGATCGTTACCCGGCTTTCCTCATACCGCCCGAAGTTCCGGATCAGACAGCCACCGCCGCCCACGATATACAGCCGCATGAGATCCGGATTGTATTCATACCGGCGCAGGGTGGCAAAAATATCTGCCACATACTGCTTTGCCGCAGAGGTGATACAGTCCAGATAAGGTTTCCCGATATCAGCAGTACGGTGGCGGAATACCTGTTCAATCGTTGCTTCTTCGATCCTGACGCCGAAGGTATCCATGACTGCATTGCGTGCTGCGGTCATGCACTGGCTGACGCCGAACTTCTCTGTCCAGCAGCGGCTCTCCACGGCCTTTTTGTTGTTGATATACAAAATGTTCATAGTACCGTTCCCGATATCTGCCAGAAGATTTGTCCCTCTGAAATCTTTGAGACGGCTGACAACGGCGGGGTATCCCTGGGGATACAGGCTGCACCCGGCTAAGCGGATGTGATACTCTTTTTTGTTGAACCGGTAGGTTACTTCCGGATTGCGGAGCAGATAGCTTCGGAATTCTTCCCGCTGTCTGCGGATCCATGTGAGCGGAAGTCCGGCCGCAAGATGAACGTCTGCTTCCCGGATGCCGTACAGGTTCAGTTCCCTTGCCACTGCCATCAGCGTGAGCAGGTAATAGTCCTCATCCGCAGCTTTGTCCGGGATAAATTCCTTGTGGCAGTCCCCGATCCGATAGTACATCCCGCCGTATTCCAGGATGTTGCCGGAGAAGATCGGCTCGGTCTCATAGGCCGTCACGCCGTTTTTTGTGACAGTACCGGCAGTCTTAATGTTGCCGTAGCCGTGATCCACGCCGATAATCTTGAGATTTTTAAATTCTTTCATGCGTCTTTGCACCTCCCTGATTTGTCTTTTTGCTCATAAAATAAAGCCTCCTTTCCATAGATTTGTCTGGAAAACAGCACCGGTTTTAAAGAAATGGTGCTGTTTTCACTGTAAGTTCATTCTACTGAAAGCAGGCTGTAAGCACATTGAGAGGGGATTGAGCGGAAATTGAGCAAAAAGAAAAGCACCGGTTTTCAGAACCGATGCCATGCGATTTTGCCGGGATAATCAGAAGATTAATTATGAGTATAATTGAAGATTACTGTTTTAAAAGGGCCTGATCCATGCCTGAGGTGCCAGCGGGAATAATAGAGATCCATCTCAAGGGAGGTCGGTGTGCCGTTGATCCGGTTATGTTCCTGCTCAATGGCTTTGACCGTATTGTCTATATCGTGATATTTGTAAATCACAACCTTTATTTCCGTATCACGGGTATTTTCGCTGCTAAATGACATACTGTTTACAACAACGTAGTCAGGCAGGCTGATATAATAACAGACTGCCGATAATAGAATGACGGAAATAAGTAGGATGATCATTTTTCGCTTCATCTTTATAACCTCGCTTTTTAACATGGGATAACTATATAGTACCTCACTATATAGTGAATTACTACATAAAGATTTATCAAATATACTTTGTGTTGAGGTGAGGCAAATGGATTATGGTCATCTGGAAATGCGAATAGAAGATTTGCTGAAAGAAAAGGGAATCAGCAAGAATACGATCTGCCGTGATCTGGATATTCCAAGAGCGAATTTTAACAGATATTGCAGAAATGAATTCCAACGGATAGATGCAAATCTGGTCTGTAAATTGTGCAGTTATCTGGACTGTGAGATTGGAGAACTGATCGTATATGTAAAAGAATAAAAAGCCTGACGGATCAGAAAAATTTTCTGATTTCACCGTGCAGGCTTTTATTCTTTTTGTTTTTTAATTATTAAGCAGCTGTCGCCCTAAGGCTAGTCCTGCCTGTGTATAAGTCTGGAGGATTTCCTGCTTTTTCGTTTCAATCATATCCGGTTCCCCATTATATACCGCTTCATAGATGGCCAGTGCTTTTTTAAAATGAGTGGTGGCCTGTTTGACTTCACCTGCAGTCAGGCAGATACCGCCCATTGCTTCCTGAACTGTGGCGTAATCTATGGTCTGGTCAGAGTTGAAGTCCCGGATCATCCGGGAGAGTTTTTTCAGAACGGAGAGTCCTCTTTCCGGCTGTCCCATTTCAGTAAGGAGAACGGCATAGTTCGCAGTCTGGGCAATACTGTCATGGTAGTAAAGCAGACTATACTGTTCCAGGATCCGAAGCCCTTGCTACATAGCCTGCTGTGCCAGATCCCGTTTCCCTGCCTTTTTGTAAAGCCCGCCCAGATTGGAGTAGAGATTGGAAATAAGGTGAGCATTTTCTTCTGAAATCTCCGGGATCAGGGCGATGGCTTCTTTTTCCAGTTTGATGGCTTTTTCTGTTTTCTCTTCACAGGCGGCACGATAATCCAGAAGGAGCGCCCGGTCTGTACTGCGCCCGACGGTTTCATCCGTGAGCAGCCCGGATAATGTGTTGATGACTGATTCCATCCCGGCTGTATAGTGGTACTTTTCCATGTAGGGAAAGGAGTTCTCTAAAAACAGAAGATAAGCCGGTGTATCATTGTTTTCAATCTGACAGATAATATGTTCTATGGTCTGGAACAACTGTTTATAATAGCTGACTTCTTCTCCGTGGCGAAGACAGACATCCTGCAGGCTGCCAAGCAAAACAGAACTGTTTTTTACAGATGGTTTCGTCTCGTCAACAGTGACTTCCTGAATCATTGGGTGGAGGGCAATGTGTCGGCAGGCTTGTGCCTGAATAAAACCTTTCTCAATAAGGTTATTGATCGTATTCATGTCAGGCAGTTTCAGCCATTGTGCATACAATCTTCCGTTAATCCCGTTCGCAGGGATGAAAGCCAGCCCTCTCATAACATCCTGTTCCTCTGGAGAGAGCTGATATAAGGAAAACAGAGTGTGTATATGATCATAGTAAGTAGCTTTGCGGCTTTGCCCGTCTTTGATAATGTTGATTGTATCTGTGGCGTCCAGGGCTGACTTTTCTTCCTCTAGTCTGATCAATAATTTTTGTGGATCTAAAATTCCGGTTTCCAGCAGACGTGCGGATAATTCTACCGCAAGTGTATGGCTGTGTACGGTCTGGATGATCTGTTTCAGGACAGAAGCATGTTTTTGAGTACCAGAATAGAAACATCCCATCAGTGACAATAAATTTTCCGGATCAGAGATTTCTTTCAATTCCATGAAAGTATAATTATCAAACAGGCTGCGGGTTGTGAAGATAACACGGCAACGGTATTTTAACACTACGGATAAAAAATTATCTTTTGTGGCTGTGGTATTGAAGTTATCTATGATCAGCAGGGTGTCTGCTTTCAGAGACCTGAGAAAACGATTATGTTTGCGGAAGCGTTCTTCTTCCGTGTCTTCTTGCAGATCATCCGAAAAATCAAGATTAATAATATCCTGTCTCAGATCTCCGCTGTACATCAGGTACAGAATGTTCGTATATTCTTTTCTGTAAGTTCTGGCATAAGCTTTAGCCAGTTCACTCTTTCCAATCCCTGCAATGCCGCAGAGAAACACTTTGCTGCTTTCTTCTAACAGTGCATGCAATTGTTCCAGCTCGATATCTCTGCCCAGAAAGTGGCGGCATGGTTTCGGAACTTCACAGTCCATAATATAATTTAGAACTGCAGGAGAAAGAGTGCCGCCTGCAATTAACTTTCGGTTTCGGGCATCTCTTTTGACAAATTGCCGTTCCATACCAAAAGAAATCAATTTTGCCAGAAATAAAGGCTGTGTATCTGCAGTTTTATACAGAACGGATAGTTCTGATTTTTTTACTTCGGATATTGTATCGTCCTGTATAAACAGAGTGTATATATCCTGAATGGCTTTGCTGGCGTCCGTCATCAGCGGCAGAAGATTCTGTTCTATTGTCTTTGCAAGCAGTTCCTGTCTGCTCGGTCTTGCATAATATGAGGATATTTTAGGACTGATTTTTGCCTGTCCTGTCATCCAGCGGCACACCAGCCCATTGTCCAGTGAGAAATCTTCTAATTCCTGACTGTCCATAAAATCTGCAAATATTTCATATAGAAATTCCGGCTGGCTCATCTGATTGCTTTCGCTGATATGGTTTTTAAGGCAAGTCAGTATGGAACAAAAATCACATCGATCCAATTAAAATTCCACCTTTTCGTATCATTTTATTATCAGTTTGGTGCTGAATTTCTTATATCATAGCACAAACATATGTTCTGCACAATATATTTCTTCAACCTTTAAAAGGATGTAGGAAGTAGTCAATCTGACCTCAATTTTCGTTCAATGAGTTTCGCTTTGCAGAAAGGTAGAATCAAATCAGGCTTTCGAAAGCTGAATTTGGCGCAGACAGAACTTTTGTACAACCCTGCCGGCATAGGATGTACAGAGGTCTGTATGCTGAAGGAGGCATATAGCATGAGTACGTTACCAATTACTGTGGAGCAAATCCCGGCGATTTCAGATATCCAAAGCAGTATGGATGGATCTGAAATGCAGCGGGAAGCGATAAAGTATGAACACGGCGGCTATCAGATCCGGGTGCATTTTGGCGGAGATAAAACCTTTTTACAATGTATCCGCAACCTGGCAGAGCGGCGAATCAGCAGTTGATTTTCTCTGGTTTGTATTGTAAGATAGAGACAATGAAAGACAATGACTATACAAGACCAAAGAAAAGAGGGAAATTATGTATAAGGCAGGAATTTATTGCCGTCTTTCTATTGAAGAGCGGGATAAAGAGAGTGAACGCAGCAACAGTATCCGTTCACAGATCCTGATGGCGGAGGATTATATCGCTGATCAGGAGAATGTGGAGAAAGCGAAAGTATATGCGGATGACGGAGCTTCCGGCAGTAATTTTGACAGGACGGAATTTCGGAGAATGCTGGCGGATATTGAACTGGGTGTGATCAATATGGTGATTCTGAAAGATGTATCACGTCTTGGAAGAGAGCATATTGACACGAATTATTATCTGGGAAAGTATTTTCCGGAAAAGAAAATCCGGGTGGTCTCGATCCTGGATCATTATGACTCAGACGTCAGCACATATGATGAACTGCTGGAGATCAAGACACTGTTGAATGATATGTATCTTCGAGACACTTCTAAAAAGATCCGTACAACCATACGGGCCAAAAGGACGATGGGAGAATACACTCCGAAGGAGCCGCCTTTCGGGTACGTGAAGAGTAAAACAGTCCATAACCATCTGGAAGTGGATCGATGGGCTGCGGGGATTGTCCGGAGAATTTACAGTATGTATCTGAACGGCAGCGGCGGTACGGTGATCAGCCGCACTTTGAATGAAGAGCAGATCCCCTGTCCGGCGAAGTATAAAAAAGAAGTATTACAGAGCGGATATGCGTGGACTGTGGGCAAAGGATTGTGGACGCCATCCACTGTCCGGGGGATTCTGAATAATCCGGTATATACAGGTGCGGTTGTTGTAAGAAAATTTGATAAGCCGTCTTACAAATTAAATTATCGGAAAAAGATTCCAGTAGAAGAACTGGAGCTGATAGAAAACGCACATGAAGCGATTATTTCAAAGGAAGATTTTGCACAGGTTCAGCAAATAAGAAAAGAACACAGGGTTCCTTATTTCGATAAGAATAAGGAACCCCACAAATATGCAGGACTGCTTTTCTGTGGAAAATGTAAGACAGTTATGCGGAAGAGATATCTGGCTTCCCATAATGGATATGACGGTTATGAGTGCGGTTTTCATCAGAAGATGGGGCAGCATTATTGCGAATTGAATTTTATTTCTTTTGAGAAGCTGGATGAACTGGTGGTCTTTGCTGTAAATCAGCAGATTTCACGGACAAAGAAAGAACTGAAAGAACTTGAACGGCATATGAAGGAGAAAAGGCCTGAGACGGAGAATGAAATTACCAGGCTGACTGCAAAGATGGAAAGAACTGTCCAGTATCGGAAGAAAGCTTATGAACAGTATATGGATGAGGTGCTGTCTAAGGAAGAATATCTGGAACTCAGAGAGATGTATGACAGAGAGCGGGAACAGTACCAGAAAGAACTGCAGGAATTGCAGGATAAGGAGAACGAAAAACGGGCCAAACTGCAGGATGCCGCAAGATGGCTGTCCTATTTTTGCAGGGGCAGGATTACGGAAAAGGAACTGACCAGGGAAGTGCTTCGGGAACTGATAGAAAAGATTTATGTATATCCGGATCAGCAGATTGATATTTATTTCAGATTCCGGAAAGGTGACGGCCCGGGAGAAGAACGTACAGGGAAAGAAGAGGTGATATGATGGTTCAGATGGCGGCTTACTGTCGTTTGTCAAAAGACGATGGAGAAAATAAGATCAGTGAAAGTATAGAAAATCAGATGAAACTGATCCGGGAGTATGTAAGCAAATCCGAGGATCTGGAAATCGCAGACGTTTATATCGATGACGGGTATTCTGGTCTTTATTTTGCAGACAGGCCCCAGTTCCAGCGGATGATGGAAGATATTTATAAGGGGAAGATCCAGGGCGTGATCACGAAAGATATTTCCAGACTGGGGCGTGAACATATTGAAACCAGCAATTATATTGAGCGAATATTTCCTTCGCTGGGCATCCGGTATATTGCAATTCTGGACGGTGTGGATTCTGTCTCTCACAGCAATGAAGAGCTGGCACAGTTCAAGACCTTGTTCAATGATATGTACAGCCGAGATATTTCCAAGAAGATCCGTGGCGCACTTTCCGCACAGAAGAAAAGAGGACAGTTCATGTCTGGTTTTGCGCCTTATGGTTATATCCGGGATCCGGAAGATAAGCACCATTTTCTGGTGGATGAAGAGGCGGCCGGAGTGGTTCGGAGAATATTCTGCATGTATCTGGAAGGCTATTCCAGAGACGGGATCGCAAGGAAGCTGAATGAAGAAGGCGTTCTGCCGCCGTCTGAGTATAAAAGGAAAGTACAGGGGCTTAAGTATGCCAACGCCAGGGAGAAAGCAGGTGTAAAAGGATGGGCGTATCCTACGATAAATGTAATCCTGAAAAACAGAGTTTATACGGGCGCTATGATCCAGCATAAGTCGGAAAAAATCTCCTATAAAGTCAGGAAGTATCAATACATCCCGGAAGAAGAACAGTACATTGTGGAAGGAACCCATGAGGCGATCATCAGCAGGGATACTTTCGAGCAGGTGCGGGCGCTTATGAAAAAGAGATCACGGACGCCTGGATTTTTAAGTGAAGTAAAAAAGGTTAATCCATACGCAGGTTTTCTGGTCTGCGGAGACTGCGGATACAATATGCAGAGAGTCACCTGCCGGGATGGTTATGAGTGCGGCACGTATCATCGGAAAGGAAATACAAAGTGCTCGTCACATTTTATTAAGAAGGAAGTGCTAGATTCTATTGTGATCCACGAAATTGAGAGGCAGGCAGAGCTTGCATGGAAAGAAAACGATAAAGATGAACTGCTGAAAGCGGCAGACCGAAGAAGAGAAGTACAGAAGCGGTGCGAAGAAGCAGATCAGAAGATCGAACGTCTGCAGAAAGAACTGGCAGGAGTCCAGAAATATAAGAAGAAAACCTACGAAAATTATGTGGACGGGATACTGGATAAGGAAGAATATCTTTCGTATAAGTCAGAATATGAAAGGCAGGATCAGGATATCCGGGAGAAGATCCGGCAGACAGAACAGGAAAAAGAAAACTTTAGCGAAGCAGAAGAAAGCTATGAGAACTGGATAGAAAAGTTTGTGAAGTATGGGAAACTGGAAGAGGTGACGAGAGAGATCGTGACGGAGCTGATCGACAGGATCATTGTGAACGGAGATAAGAGTATTGATATTGTGTTCAAGTATCAGTCTCCTTATCCGTCTGGGAAACAGGCAGTGTAGGAACTGCATATTTTTTTGTTGATACTTTCCCCTAGTTATAATGAACACATGACGGTACATCCCTGGTGGAGAGATTCCTGAACGATATCTCTGATATGTGGAAAAATGTAATCTGTATCGGCAGCGGCAACGAAGGTACGACTGCGGGGCATGCGGCGGGACGGGTGACAGATGAGGAAGAAGTGATCCAGGAGCTGGCCGTTCAGGAGAGGGAGCCGTCATTAAATGTACAGATATGGAAATCCTATGTGGATGAGATGGATGTTTCTATAGTCAGTCCCTCCGGCGAACGTGTGGGTCCTTTTCGGGAGATACTCGGTCCCCAGCGGTTTATACTGGGCGGTACGGAACTTCTGATCTATTACGGGGAACCGAAGCCCTACAGTGTCAGGCAGGAGATATATATATCTTTCATTCCCCTGCAGTCCTATGTAGACAGCGGTGTGTGGCAGATCATCCTCACCCCCAGACGTATCGTGGACGGCGCCTGGCAGATGTGGCTCCCGGCCCAGGCTGCGTTGAATGTGGGAACGGCATTTCTGACTCCTGACAGTACGTCTACTCTGACGATTCCATCCACCGCGTCTCTGGCGGTAACGGTGGCTGCATATGACGCGAGGACATTTTCCTATGCGGACTTTTCCGGAAGGGGGCCGGCGGCAGTTTATGAAGGGAGCAATGTACTGAAGCCTGATCTTGCGGCTCCGGGCGTCCTGGTCAATGCGCCTGTACCCGATGGCGGTTACCGCGCTTTTTCCGGCACTTCGTTCGCTGCGCCTTTTGTCACGGGAAGCGCGGCCCTTCTGATGGAATGGGGGATCGTTCAGGGCAATGATCCGTATCTGTACGGGGAAAAAGTCAAGGCATATCTAAGACGAGGGGCAAGAGAACTGCCCGGATACAGCGAGTGGCCGAATGCACTGCTTGGGTTTGGGGCGCTGTGTGTGCGGGAGAGTCTGCCTGATTCGTAAGTGAAAACATGAATAGCAGATATCTTTTTTTCTCTGACTGTGATAAAATACGGGTAGATCTTTTGTGAAAGGATAGATATACCGGATATGAAATCACTTCTTATATATCTGAAAAATTATAAAAAGGAATCTGTACTGGCGCCTCTTTTTAAAATGCTGGAGGCGTCTTTTGAATTGCTCGTGCCTCTTGTCATGGCTGCGGTTATTGATGTTGGGATCGCAAATAAGGATGAGCCGTATATTATAAAAATGTGTCTCGTGCTCATTGCGCTGGGGTTGATCGGGCTTGTGTGTTCTATCACGGCGCAGTATTTTTCTGCGAAGGCAGCATCAGGGTTTGGCACAGGGGTGCGGCATGCGCTGTTCCGGCATATCCAGAACTTTACGTTTACGGAGATGGACACGATTGGGAGTTCCACGCTGATCACCAGGCTGACCAGCGATATCAACCAGACGCAGTCCGGGGTAAACCTGGTGCTCCGGCTTTTCCTGAGGTCGCCGTTTATTGTATTCGGCGCTATGATCATGGCGTTTACCGTAGATATACAGGCGGCGCTGATCTTTGTTGTGGTCATTCCGCTCCTGTCCGTTATCGTGTTCGGGATCATGTTGGTGACTATGCCGCTGTACAGGAAAGTGCAGTCCCATCTGGACAGAGTCCTGCTCACAACGAGAGAAAACCTGGCGGGTGTCCGTGTGATCCGCGCGTTTAACAAAGAGCAGGAAGAGCGGGAAAGATTTGAAAAAGAGAATCAGGCGCTGACGGATGCCCAGAAATTTGTAGGGCGTATATCAGGACTTATGAATCCGCTGACTTACGTTATTGTAAATGGCGGTATCATCGCCCTTATCTATGTTGGGGCAGTGAGAGTCAATATCGGGGATCTGTCACAGGGAGAGGTAGTTGCGCTTGTCAACTACATGTCTCAGATTCTTACGGAGCTGGTCAAGCTGGCAAACCTTATCATCACTGTCACAAAAGCAGTGGCCTGCGGCAACAGGATCGGAAACATACTGAAGATACAGCCGGATATGAAAGAGGGAAACAGGATTTTGTCAAACGAAGAGATATGTCCGGATACAGCCAAAGATGGAGGCCGGAGCGTGAAGGAGATCCCATCTGTAGAGTTCGATCACGCCTCGCTCACATATAAAGGCGCGAGTGGCGAATCGCTGACGGATATTACATTCTGCGCAATGCGGGGGCAGACGATCGGTATTATCGGAGGCACGGGCTCGGGTAAGTCTTCCCTTGTGAATCTGATTCCCCGGTTTTATGATGTTACGAACGGCCAGATCAGGATTTTTGGAAATGATATCAGGGACTATAAGATCGAGAGCCTGCGGTCCCGTATCGGTG
>DYCJ01000010.1:18717-23218 GCA_019418195.1 Clostridiales bacterium
GTCCTGCAGAAAGCAGTCCTTTTTAAAGGAACTATCGCAGAAAATCTGCGCTGGGGGAATGAAAGCGCATCCGATGACGAACTGGAAGAAGCGCTGGAGATCTCTCAGGCGAAAGAGTTTGTGGACCAGAAACCGGGCAGACTGGAGTTTCAGATCGAGCAGGGCGGACGCAACCTGTCCGGCGGGCAGAAACAGAGACTTACCATTGCGAGAGCTCTTGTGAGAAAGCCGGATATCCTGATCCTGGATGACAGCGCATCAGCTCTCGACTTTGCCACAGATGCGGCACTGCGAAGTGCGATTCGCTCAATGAAAGGAAATCCAACGGTATTTATCGTCTCCCAGAGGGCGTCGTCCGTACAGTATGCGGACCAGATCATTGTTCTGGACGATGGAGAAGCAGCCGGGATCGGTACGCATGAGGAACTGCTTGCGTCGTGCCCGGCTTATCAGGAAATTTATTATTCCCAGTTCCCGAAGGAGGCGCAGGCAAATGGCTGATAAAAAGGCAGAAACTCAGATGAATGATAAAAAGAAAAAACAGGGACAGGCTGCTACCCTGAAAAAAGTATTTCGCCATTTGGGAAAATATCGCATTTTTGTTGTGTTTTCCATTTTGTTGGCGACAATTTCGGTTGCACTTACGCTGTATGTCCCGAAGCTCACGGGAAATGCGGTGGATTATATTATCGGTGCGGGACAAGTTGATTTCCCAGGTGTGTTCCGGGTTATGATCCAGATTGGCGTGTGCACGCTTATAACCGCGCTTGCCCAGTGGCTTATGAACATTTGCAATAATAAGATGACATATCAGGTGGTTCAGGATATCCGCAATGAGGCATTCCGCAAGATTGAGATTCTTCCGTTAAAGTATATCGACGGGCATCCGTACGGCGAAGTGGTCAGCCGTGTGATCGCAGACGTGGATCAATTTGCAGACGGACTTCTGATGGGATTTACCCAGCTTTTTACCGGAATTGCCACGATCGCCGGGACATTCTGTTTTATGCTGTCGGTAAATGTGACGATCACGTTTGTAGTTGTACTGATCACACCGGTCTCATTCTTTGTAGCAAATTTTATAGCAAAGAGAACCTTTTCCATGTTCCGGCTCCAGTCTGAGATCAGAGGGGAACAGACCGGACTGATCGATGAGATGGTTGGAAATCAGAAAGTGGTGCAGGCGTTCGGTCGGGGAAAAGACGTGACAGAGCAGTTCGATGAGATCAATGAACGCATGGGAAAAGCATATCTGAAAGCTACATTTTTCTCATCCATTACGAATCCTTCCACCCGTTTTGTAAACAGCCTTGTCTATACGGGAGTGGGGATCACAGGTGCGTTTGCCGTGGTAAACGGTTCGCTCTCTGTGGGGCAGTTGTCCAGTTTCTTAAGTTATGCAAACCAGTATACGAAGCCGTTCAATGAGATATCCGGCGTAGTTACTGAGTTCCAGAATGCTGTGGCTTGTGCACAGAGAATTTTTGATCTGATCGAGGAAGAGCCTCAGACTCCGGAATCAGAGAATGCTGTAGAACTGAAAGATATCAGTGGAAATGTCAGGGCAGAACATGTCGATTTCTCTTATGTTGATGGACAGAAACTGATCCGGGATTTTAATCTTGCTGTGAAACCGGGACAGAGAATTGCGATCGTGGGACCTACAGGATGCGGTAAGACGACGATCATCAATCTGCTCATGCGGTTCTACGATGTAAATAGAGGTTCGATTTCCGTGGAGGGCATCGATATCCGAGAGATGACACGTAAGAGTCTGCGGGCCGGATACGGAATGGTGCTTCAGGATACGTGGCTTAAGACAGGAACAATACGGGACAATATTACGATGGGGCGTCCGGATGCCACGGAAGAAGAGGTTATCGCGGCGGCAAAAGCCTCCCACATTCACAGTTTTATCAGACGTCTGCCGCAGGGGTATGATACATGGATCACGGAAGACGGGGGCGGTCTCTCTCAGGGGCAGAAACAGCTTCTCTGTATTGCCAGAGTCATGCTGTGCAGGCCACCGATGCTGATTCTTGATGAGGCGACGTCATCCATTGATACAAGAACTGAAATGAAGATACAGGATGCTTTTGCTGCACTGATGAAGGGCAGGACGACGTTTATCGTGGCGCACAGACTGTCCACGATCCGGGAGGCAGATGTGATCCTTGTAATGAAAGACGGACAAGTCATCGAGCAGGGTGATCACGAAAGTCTGCTCGCAGAAGGCGGATTCTACAAACATCTGTATGAGAGTCAGTTCATGAAAAGTCAGGAGAGTGCATAAGTATGGAACGACTGAGTACGCTGTGTTATATCGAGCAGGATGGAAAATATCTGATGCTCCACCGCACAGTGAAGGAAAATGATGTAAACAAAGACAAGTGGATCGGCGTGGGAGGACATTTTGAATATGGGGAAAGCCCTGAAGAATGTCTTTTGCGTGAGGTGAAGGAAGAGACCGGATATACACTGACTTCATGGAAGTACAGAGGCATCGTGACTTTTGTATACGGAGAAGATACGGTAGAGTATATGTCCCTTTATACAGCAGATGGTTTTACGGGAGAGCCGATCGAGTGTGACGAGGGTGAGCTTGAATGGGTGGATAAGAAAGATATCCCCGCGCTGGAGCTGTGGGAAGGGGACAAGATCTTTTTCCGGCTGCTGGATATGGGAAGAGAATTCTTCTCACTGAAACTTGTCTATGACAGACAGGACGTGCTGCAGTATGCCGCTCTTGACGGAGCGCCGCTGGAACTGTTTGATGAGATCCGGGAGGACGGCAGCAGGACCGGGGTGGTCAAAGAGCGGGGAGTTGTGCACGAGGACGGAACGCTTCACGCCACAGTGCACATATGGATCGTCCGGCCGAATGACAAGAGCGGTTATGATCTGCTCCTGCAGAAGCGCAGTGAGTGCAAAGATTCCAATCCGGGGTGCTGGGATATTTCTTCAGCAGGGCATATCGAAGCAGGACACGGGTATCTTGAAAGCGCCTTGAGGGAGCTGAGAGAAGAACTCGGGATCAACGCCCGCCCGGAACAGCTTCGGCAGATTGGAACGAGACGGTGCGGATTTGAGAGTGAATTTTACGGACGCCCGTTCCGGGATAATGAGCTGAGTATGCTCTACATCTATCAGGAACCAGTAAATATTGAGGAGCTTACCCTGCAGGAGTCGGAAGTTTCCGAGGCGGCGTGGATGGACTATGCCGAATGCTGCAGAAAAGTTGCTGATCATTCGTTCCAGAATTGTATCTATGAAGATGAACTGGATATGGTGGGGAAGGCGCTGGGAATTACTATATAAAGAGAGTAGCTAAGAGAAAGGAAGCAGAAAACATGAAATATGCAGTTGTATATGAGAGTGCAACGGGAAATACAAAGATGCTGGCAGATGAAATAAGAAACACTCTGGGTGAAGAAAACTGTGTCTGGTTTGGGGCTCCGGATGAAAACATGTCCGGCGGAGCAGAAGAAGTAGAATTGCTTTTTCTCGGGTTCTGGACAGACAAAGGAGAATGCAGTGAGAAGATTAGAAAATATATGGAAACATTGCATGGACAAAAAGTGGTTCTTTTCGGCACGGCGGGATTTGGCGGTTCGGAGCAGTATTTCACACAGATTCTGAATCGGGTATCGACACATCTGCCGGATGGAAACACTGTGACCGGAACCTATATGTGTCAGGGAAAGATGCCTCAGAGCGTAAGGAAACGTTATGAGGCGATGCAGGAGAAAGCTCCGCAGGATGATAAAATTAAGATGATGATAGATAACTTTGACAGGGCTGCATCCCATCCGGATGAAGAGGATCTTCATCGTCTAAGGAATATGATTGCGGAACTCAATGCTGAATGAGCAGAAGCTGTAAAGTTAACTGCGGTTTATGAAAGGAGATGGAATCATGACAGAGACAGGAGTGATACACGGGAGATTTCAGGTTCTCCATCTGAAGCATATGGAATATCTTCTGGCGGCAAAGATGAGATGCAGGACATTGTATGTGGGAATTACTCATCCGGATATCTCAGCATATCCGGCAACATCGCCGCTTGACGAACATGGAACAACAAAGACGGACAATCCTCTCACCTACATCGAGAGATATGAGATGATCCGGGACGCCCTGCTGGATTTTAGCGTAAAGAGGGAAGAGTTTGAGATCATACCGTTTCCGATCACTAGTCCAGATGTATTGCTCCAGTATACACCTGTCGATGCGGTGTATTATATGAGCATCTGCAGCCCGTGGGATGAAGAAAAGTACCAGATTCTGCGATCTCTGGATCTCAATGTAGAAATTTTGTGGAGAAGGACAGGTGAGGAAAAAGGAATTACAGGATCGGAACTGCGGGGCATGATAGCCCGCGGGGAGGACTGGCAGCAGTATACGCCGAAGACTGCAGCAGAATATCTGGAAAGAAACAGTATCGACCAGAGGATACGGCAGCTCTATTATACTTCTGTCTCTTATACACATCTCCGAGCCC
>DYCJ01000100.1:0-6372 GCA_019418195.1 Clostridiales bacterium
GTACTTAAGAATGACGCTGGCGGGATCGGACTTTTCAGAAGTGAGTTCCTCTATCTTGAGAATACAGATTTCCCGACAGAAGAGCAGCAGTTCTCAGTATACAAACAGGTGGCGGAGAGCATGGCCGGAAAGAAAGTCATCATCCGTACACTTGATATAGGCGCAGACAAACAGGTTGATTATTTCGGGCTGGATAAAGAAGATAATCCGGCGCTCGGCTACCGTGCGATCCGCATTTGTCTTACGAGGCCTGAGATTTTCAAGACACAGCTGCGCGCGCTTTACCGTGCAGCCATGTTTGGCAATATTTCCATTATGTTCCCGATGATCATTTCCGTGAATGAAGTGCTCAGGATCAAGGAAATCATCGCAGAAGTGAAGGAAGAGCTGAAGAACGAGGGTATTCCTTATAAAGAAGATGTGGAACTCGGCATTATGATCGAGACGCCTGCATCTGTCATGGTCAGCCGCGAGCTTGCAAAAGAAGTGGATTTCTTCAGTGTAGGCACAAATGATCTCACTCAGTATACGCTGGCTATTGACCGTCAGAACTCTAAACTGGATGAATTCTATGACCCGCATCATCCGGCTGTCCTTGCGATGATAAAGATGGCAGCTGAGAATGCACACGCAGAGGGTGCATGGATCGGTATCTGCGGTGAACTGGGAGCTGATCTCGAGCTTACAGAAGAGTTCCTCAAGATGGGACTGGACGAGCTCTCTGTATCACCGTCTATGGTACTTCCTCTGAGGAAACGGATCAGGGAATGCGACTAAACTCCGATGGGAGTATCTGAAATTTTTACAGATCACATATGGTATTGTTTATATCAGGACGTCCCGGAAAACCCGAAAAGGTTTTCCGGGACGTTTGCTTGTATTTTTTGTATTAATTCCGGGTTATACTTGTAATATTCGAACATACGTGCTATTATATATAAAAAAGAACGCATGTTCGAATAGCGGAGGCCGATATGCCGGATACGATACAGAAGGAAATGACATTAAATGAGAAACTTAATATATTGTCTGATGCGGCAAAATATGATGTCTCCTGCAGTTCCAGCGGTGTTGAGAGAAAAGGGGACGGTACAGGAACGGGCAACTGCAGTAAAGCCGGGATATGCCACAGTTTTTCTGCGGACGGACGATGCATTTCTCTGTTAAAGATCCTGTTTACCAATGAATGTATCTATGACTGCAAATATTGCATCAACCGCTCTTCAAATGATGTCAGAAGAGCTTCTTTTACACCGGATGAAATATGTACACTTACGATGGAATTTTACAGGAGAAATTATATCGAGGGGCTGTTTTTGAGCTCCGGCATTTTGAAAAGCCCTAATTATACGATGGAACTGATCTATGCGGTGTTGTACCGCTTGAGACATGTTTATAATTTCCAGGGGTATATCCATGTGAAGGCGATTCCGGGAGCAGATCCCGCTCTGATCAGTATGACAGGATATCTTGCGGACAGGATGAGTGTAAATGTAGAACTGCCGACAGCCGAGGGCCTGAAACTGCTGGCACCGCACAAATCGAGGAAAAATATACTGACACCCATGCGCCTTGTCCAGAACCAGATGGAAGAGAATAAACAGGAGATCACGCTCTATAGGAATGCTCCCAGATTTGTTCCCGCAGGGCAGAGCACCCAGATGATCATTGGAGCGACTCCCGAGAGTGATTATCAGATTCTGAATGTTGCAGAGGCATTGTATAAGAAATTCGATCTGAAACGTGTATTTTATTCAGCATTTGTTCCCGTCAACAAGGATCAGGCGCTTCCGGCGCTCATTGACAATAAGCCGCCGCTTCTAAGGGAACATCGGCTGTATCAGGCAGACTGGCTGCTTCGTTACTATCATTTTGAAGCCCGTGAACTTCTTGATGAGGAAAATCCGAATTTCAATATCCTGCTGGATCCGAAATGCTGCTGGGCCCTGAGGCATCTGGATATCTTTCCGGTAGAGATCAATCAGGCTGATTACAGAGTGCTGCTCCGTGTACCGGGAATCGGTTACAAATCCGCAGGCAGGATTGTGAAGGCAAGGAGGATGGGGAATCTCAGTTTCGATGATCTCAAGAAAATGGGAGTGGTGCTCAAGCGGGCGCTGTATTTTATTACCTGCTCAGGAAAAACGATGTATCCGATACGGATTGACGAGGATTATATTACACGGAATCTGTTGAATACAAAAGAAAGACTTCCGGAGGGCGCTGACGGTATGACATTTCGTCAGCTGTCCCTGTTTGATGATGTGAACTTTAGCGGGGTGAACGGATTATGAGAGAAATCTATATATGTACTGATACGATCACCGGTCTCTGTTCGGCACTTCACGATGCATGGCTTGAGAACAGGAACGGTGATGCAGGCATCGTGCTGCGGGGAAGGATACAGCAGCAGCTTTTCTGCCAGTATAAGACTGTGGAAGAGACGGAGGAAAAGTCTCAGCGCCTGCAGCGCATGGTAAAGCGTTACCTCGGATATAACGCTTACGGGGATATCTATTATGCGCTTCTGTCAGAAGATCAGGAAAAGGGAACAGAAGTATTCCGTGTCATGCAGGAAGCAAGAAATATTCCGGACAGCCGAAAGATCATGGATCACCTGGGGAATCCTGATGTGTCGAAAGTGTTTGCCATGAGCCGCAGTGTATCCAATGAGGCCCATATGTATGAGGAATTCATCCGTTTCCGGGAACTGAGAAATGGACTCCTGATTTCGGAAATTACTCCCAAATCACAGGTACTCACCTGCATCGGAGATCACTTCGCAGACAGGTTTCCCCTTGAAAACTGGGTGATATATGACAAGACTCATGAAGTTTTTCTTATCCATCGGAAACAGGAAAGATGGGGGCTTGTCCGGGGTGTAACACTTGATCCGGATGCCGTGTCCAAGGTATCTGACGGGGAAAAGGATTACGCGTCCCTGTGGAAAGAGTTCTTTGAAGCTGTATCGATCAGAGAACGTGAAAATCCAAAATGTCAGCGAAATCATCTGCCGCTTCGTTTTCGCGGGGATATGACGGAGTTCTCGGGTGATGGTCCGCCTGAGCCGTTCGTCTCCTGATATCAGATGTAACAGTTCGGCCCGTGCCATAGCTGAACTCTTACGAAAAATGTTGTATTAATCCGAAAATGAGATTATGATAGATACATCATCGCATCTGCATGCAGGATGAAATACATGCCATGAAAGAGGCGACAGTGTAGAAGTGGAAATAGAAGAAAAGGTCATCCGTGTCTCTGTGAGAAATCTTGTTGAATTCATACTGAGAGGCGGAGATATCGACAACAGGACTTCCGGCAGTATGGAGAAAGAGGCGATGCTGATGGGTGGCCGTCTGCACCGGAAGATCCAGAGGAGTATGGGATCGGACTATCATGCGGAAGTCACTATGAAAACAGTGATCCCGTGTGACGGATTCAGCTTACAGGTGGAAGGGCGCGCAGACGGCATTATCTTACGCGGAGAAGACGAAAAAAAAGAAGTAGTCATTGACGAGATCAAAGGTGTGCTCCGTGAGCTGGAACATATAACAGAGCCGGTGAAAGTACACCTGGCACAGGCGAAATGTTACGCGCACATTTATGCTTCGCAGAACGGGCTGGAACAGATTAAAGTTCAGATGACTTACTGCCATCTTGATACGGAAGAAATAAAAAGATTTATTGTAGAATATAAGGCAGAAGAACTGAAAGAATGGTTCGAAGATCTGATCGGTCAGTATGAAAAATGGGCGAGATTCCAGATTGAATGAAATGCTTCTATAAAGCAGACGGAGTTCCCATTTGACTATCGGCCGGGGCAGCGTGATGTTGCGGCTGCAGTCTACCGGACGATACTGAGGAGAAAGAAACTGTTTATCCAGGCCCCCACCGGCGTAGGGAAGACGATCTCTACGGTGTTTCCGGCTGTAAAAGCAGTCGGAGAAGGTCTGGGAAATAAAATTTTCTATCTTACAGCGAAAACGATCACCAGAACGGTTGCAGAGAATGCGTTCCGCACGATGAAAGAACAGGGGCTGTGTATGAAGGTGATCACTCTCACAGCAAAAGAAAAAATCTGTTTCTGCGGGGAAGCGGTCTGTAATCCTGAGGCGTGCCCGTATGCAAAGGGGCATTTTGACCGGGTAAATGATGCAGTCTATGATATGCTGATGAGTGGTGGAGATATCGACCGTGCGGCAATCGAGAGGCAGGCTGAGAAGTTCAAAGTCTGTCCTTTTGAACTTTCTCTCGATATTTCCACATGGGTCGATGCTGTGATCTGCGATTATAATTACGTATTCGACCCGAATGCGCATCTGAAACGTTTTTTCTCAGACGGAAGCGATGGAAACTATATCTTTCTGATCGATGAGGCGCATAATCTGGTGGAACGCGGAAGAGAAATGTACAGTGCAGCATTGTACAAAGAGGATTTTCTGGATTTAAGAAAACAGGTGAAGCATCTGGACGGGAAGCTTGCGCGCCGCCTCGGGGAAGTTAACAAACTTTTTCTGGAGCTGAAGCGTGAGTGTGAGGGTTATCAGATCCTTAACAGTGTCTCCCATATTGCGCTGAAGCTGATGAGCCTCCTGACAGAGATGGAACGTTCCCTGGAAGAACCTTCTGATGATGTAACGCACGAAAGTGTACTCTCATTGTATTTTCAGGTGAGATCCTTTGTAAGTATTCATGATGGTCTCGATGAAAATTATGTGATCTACAGTGAATTTGAGGAAAACGGAAGATTCAAGATCAAACTTTTCTGCGTAAATCCTGCGGAAAATCTGCAGAAATATCTGGATTACGGAAGCGGCACTGTGTTTTTTTCAGCAACACTTCTTCCGATACATTATTATAAAAACCTGCTGTCAGTGGAAAAAGACGATTATGCTATCTATGCGCAGTCTCCTTTCCCGAAAGAAAATATGCTGCTTCTGCAGGCCGGGGATGTGAGTACACGGTATACAATGAGAGGGCGGGACATGTATGGCAGATATGCCGTATATATCGGGAGAACAGCCCGGTGTAAAAAAGGAAATTATATAGCTTTTTTCCCGTCTTACAAATTTATGCAGGAGGTATACGAACAGTTTGTCCGCAGTGAAGAAGGGATTGATGTGATCCTGCAATCTCAGAATATGGGAGAACATGAAAGAGAAGACTTTCTCAAAGAATTTGAACGTGACAGAGAGAACAGTCTTGTCGGGTTCTGCGTGATGGGCGGAGTGTTCTCGGAGGGGATCGACCTGACGGCGGACCGGCTGATCGGCGCGATCATTGTGGGGACAGGCCTCCCACAGGTATGCAATGACAGGGAAATCCTTAAAGGATATTTTGATTCGCGGGGAATGCGTGGGTTTGACTATGCGTATCTCTATCCCGGAATCAATAAAGTACTGCAGTCTGCCGGACGTGTGATCCGTACAGAGACGGACCGGGGGGTCATACTGCTGCTTGATGAGCGGTTTTCCCAACGACAGTACAGAGACAGCTTCCCGCGGGAATGGGAAAGCTGTCAGGTCTGCAGCGCTGCTACATTAGAAGATCATATAGATTCATTTTGGAAATAACTCAGAAACTCCATTGATGCTCTTGACAACGGCAGCTGGTCATTGTATGCGATGGCAAGTTCACGGAATGGAAGTTCTTCTTTGGTCTTCAGCAGAAACAGGCCGTCTGAATGTTTTGTAACACAATAGTCCGGAACAAAGGCAATCCCAAGACCAATGCGTGCCAGATCGACCAGCAGGTCATTGCTCGTCAGTTCAATCTCAGGCACAAGGTCCAGCTGGTGCTGTTGGAATACCTGGTGGATAAATTCATTGGTCGTACTGTTCTTATCCAGCATCAGGATCGGATAATGCAGAAGTTCAGAAAAAGAGACTGTGTGGTCTTTTAACTCCCGGAAAGGGCTGCCGGCGATAAATACATCGTGAAATTGTTTGATCCTGAGGACAGAGGCGGATGTACCCAGATGATTGTTCGGGTAGTTTACCACGATCAGATCCACCTGGCCGTTACGCAGAAGTTCTGCACATTTCATGGATGTCTGATTGACTACCTTGATATGCGCTCCGGGAAATGCCTTGTGAAAACGCTCGAGATACGGGATCAGGAAGTAGCGGCAGATCGTATCGCTGGCTCCTATGCGGATCTGACCGACGGTAGAAGCGGCATCGATCAGCTGTGCTTCTCCTTTCTGGATCAGGTTCATAGCAGGCTCTATATGGCGCATGAGGATTTCACCCTCCGGCGTGAGCTGGACTTTTTTAGTACTGCGTATAAAAAGAGTCTGATCCAGTTTGCGCTCCAGCGTCTTGATCGACTGGCTTACGGCTGACTGGGAGATGAAAAGCTGTTTGGAGGCCT
>DYCJ01000100.1:6382-8326 GCA_019418195.1 Clostridiales bacterium
ATTATAAGCTATAAAAAAGAGAATTACAAGAAAACATGGAAAGGATTGAAGCGAGATGAAAAAATTACACTGGTGTACAGGAATAATACTGGGATTCTCGGTCATTGCCGCATTGCTCATCACTAGCTTTGAGATAGCCATGTATGCAGACTTTGATGTGTACCGGCAGGAATATGAGAAATACGATGTGCTGTCAGATCTGGATATGACCATGGACGATGTGATGTATGTGACTCATGAGATGATGGACTATCTGCGAGGGGAGGGAGATACTCTTTCTGTGATGACGACAGTCGAGGGACAGGAACAGGATTTTTTTAATGAGCAGGACAGGTTTCACATGGGAGAGGTGCGGGATCTGTTCATCGGGGGACTCAATATCCGGCTTGGCGCATGTGCGGCCGCTGTTCTGTGCATTCTGTTTTTAGTCATTACCCGGGCAGATATTAAAAAGATCATACCTGGATCGTACTGGATCGCTCTGGGAGTGACCGGGGCGGCAGTCCTTATGATCGGAATTGCGGCCGTGGTTGATTTTAATGCCGTGTTTGTGCAGTTCCATCACATATTTTTCGACAATGATCTGTGGATCTTTGATCCGGCTGAAGACTATATGATCCGGATGTTACCCGAAGGATTGTTCTATGATATGGTGATGCGGATCGGTGCTATTTTTGTGGTAAGCCTTGTGGTACTCCTGGTGCTGAGTTTTATACCGAAAATAGCGTATAGAAGGAAGAAATTAGTATGACTTATAACTAATTTAAGTTATATTAATTGTACTAATGAAGTGAAGTGTGGTACGATACTAACAGATATTATTTTGAGTGCACGAGGCACGAATAATCATGCAAAGGAGATTTTATATGGGCAGTGTAAGACGTGTATTTGTAGAAAAGAAACCAGATTATGCCGTCGCGGCAAAGGAACTGCGTCATGAGATCAGACGTTATCTCGGGATCATGGATGTGACAGGAGTCCGTGTGCTGATCCGGTATGACGTGGAGAATATTTCTGATGATACGTTTGAGAAAGCATGCAGCGGGGTGTTTGCAGAACCGCCGGTGGATATCCTTTACAGAGAGGAGTATCCGATGGCTGAGGGAGACCGCAGTTTTTCTGTTGAATTCCTTCCGGGACAGTTCGACCAGAGAGCGGATTCAGCAGAGCAGTGCATCCGTTTTATCAAAGAAGACGAAAGCCCTGTGATCCGCACGGCAACTACTTATGTGATCGAAGGAAATATCTCAGATGATGAGTTCGGGGCAATCCGGAATCACTGCATCAATCCGGTGGATTCCAGAGAGGCATCAGGAGAAAAGCCGGAGACGCTTGTCACATCATTTGATGAGCCTGCAGATATCCTTTTGTTTGAAGGATTTAAAGACATGCCGGAAGATGAATTGAAGGAACTCTATGATTCGCTTGGCCTTGCCATGACTTTTAAGGATTTCCTTCATATTCAGAATTACTATAAAGGCGAAGAACACAGAGATCCGTCTATGACAGAAATCCGTGTCCTCGATACATACTGGTCTGATCACTGCCGCCATACAACTTTTTCTACAGAGTTAAAAGACGTACAGTTCGATGACGGATATTACAGAAAACCGATCGAGGATACGTATCGTGAATATCTGAAAGACCACAGTGAGATATTTGCCGGCAGAGAGGATAAGTTTGTCTGCCTGATGGATCTTGCGCTTATGGCTATGAGAAGGCTGAAACGGGAAGGCAAGCTTGCAGATCAGGAAGAATCAGACGAGATCAATGCGTGCAGTATTGTCGTGCCGATCAAGGTTGACGGCGTGGAAGAAGAATGGCTTATCAACTTTAAAAATGAGACACACAATCATCCGACGGAAATTGAACCTTTCGGTGGTGCAGCAACGTGTCTGGGCGGCGCGATCCGGGATCCTCTCTCGGGAAGAACCTATGTATATC
>DYCJ01000101.1 GCA_019418195.1 Clostridiales bacterium
CACCAGTTCAGCCATCTGCGTGTCAGGAGACGGATTTATGCTTGCATAAAAATTCGTCTCCTGACACGCAGATGAGCAGAGCGCCCGTTTATGAGCAACACAGCGGCACAGCCGCAGTTAGCACGTAAGTGCGGTTTTGCGAATGGCGCGGGCTGAACGGACGTTGGCGCAGGCTGAACGGACGATTTATCTATAAAAAGGAAATGATCAGGTTACAGAATTTATGTCAGACAGAACAGTATCTTACCCCGGCCCTGTGCGCTGGGGTGAAAAGCGGTATCACACTCTCGACTTTCACCTGCGGAGTCAGTTCGGAGAAAAAGTTTACCGTATCGCACTAAACGGAGGTATGACCTGTCCGAACCGGGACGGACATATCGGCACAGGCGGCTGCATCTTCTGCAGCGCAGAAGGTTCGGGAGATTTTGCAGGAAAGCCGTCTCTTACGATCCGCCAGCAGCTTGATGCCGGCAAGAGCCAGCTGCTCTCAAAGCGTCCCGTCACTTCGTATATTGCATATTTTCAGGCTTTTACAAACACATATGCACCGGTCGGATATCTGGAATCCCTATTTATGGAAGCAATCAACGATCCCGATGTGAGGGTACTCTCCATTGCCACCCGGCCCGACTGCCTGGGTGATGATGTAATTACCCTGCTCCTGAGGCTGAATCAGATCAAACCTGTGTGGGTGGAACTGGGCCTGCAGACGATTCATCCTGAGACGGCAGAGTTTATACGCCGCGGATATAATATGGAAGTATTTGATGACGCAGTACAACGTCTCCGCGGTGCGGGGGTTGAAGTAATCGTACACATCATCTTGTATCTTCCGGGAGAGACTGAAGATATGATGCTCCAGACCATCGACTATCTGAACCATTCGGATATTCAGGGAATCAAGCTTCAGCTTCTGCACGTTCTCGAGGGAACCGACCTCGCTGGCATTTACAGACAAAAACCATTCTATGTACCTGATATGGAAACATATATCTGTATGCTCGGGCGCTGCATCTCACATCTACGTCCGGATATTGTGATCCACAGGCTGACCGGAGACGGACCGAAAGATCTGCTGATCGCACCGCTGTGGACCAGTGCAAAGCGCACTGTCCTTAATCGTCTCCATCAATCTTTAAAAGAAAATGATATATGGCAGGGAAAGGAGTACCATGGCTGAGACATTTACACTATATAAACTGATCATACTATACATGCTGAATAAAGTGGATTTCCCGCTGACGACTTCCCAGATATCGGAATTTGTGCTGGACAAAGGATACACATCTTATTTCAGGCTTCAGGAAGCTCTCTCCGATCTTGCGCAGTCGGATCTTATACGGCCTGAAACGACTCACAACCGGACACTTTATCATCTGACAGAAAACGGAGCGGAGACGATCCTTTATTTCAGCAACAAGATTTCTCCTGCCATCCGGAAAGATATCGACGATTTTCTGAAGGAAAAGCAGTATGACCTGAAAGAAGAAGCGTCTGTAAAATCCGATTATTACTTAAACACAAACAGAGAATATGAAGTGCGCTGCCAGATCGAAGAAAACGGCTCCAGCCTGATCGACCTGAAACTCACGGTTCCGACCGAAAAAGAGGCTGAAGCCATTGTAAGCCACTGGAATACAAAGAGTCAGGAGATCTACACATTACTCCTCTCGAATCTTCTTTAAATATTCACCCATTGTTTTTTCATATCCGAGATCGCCGGGTTCATAGAACCTGGCGTCTTTTATTTCATCCGGAAGGTACTGCTGCTTTACATAATGGTTCGGATAATCATGGGCATACTTATACCCTGTCCCGTGTCCAAGCTTCGCAGCGCCCTTGTAATGCGCATCCTGCAGATGTACCGGCACAGTCGTCCTGTATTTTTTCACAGCCTCGTTCGCTGCAAATATGGCGTTGCACGCCGCGTTACTCTTCGGGGCACAGGCAACATATGTTACTGCCTGTGACAAAATGATCTGGGATTCCGGCATCCCGATCCGCTCCGCTGCCTGCGCCGCCGAGACTGCAACAGTCAGGGCCATGGGATCTGCATTCCCTACATCCTCTGCCGCGCATATCATGATCCTGCGGGCGATAAATTTGATATCCTCCCCTGCATAGAGCATTTTAGCCAGATAATAGACCGCTGCGTCCGGATCTGAACCTCTCATACTCTTGATAAAGGCGGAAATAATATCATAATGGTTGTCACCGCGTTTGTCATAATTTACCACCCGCTTCTGGATGCATTCGGAGGCAACATCCACTGTAATATGGATAATGCCGTCTTCGCTCCGGTCCGTGGTCAGGATACCGAGTTCTATGGCGTTGAGCGCATTTCTGGCATCGCCGCCTGCCATATCTGCCAGAAAATCAAGCGCATCCTCATCAATCTGAGCATGAAAACTGCCCATGCCCTTCTGTGTATCTTCCACAGCTCTTCTCAGAAGGACTTTTATATCTTCTTTTTCCAGCGGTTTCAGCTCAAAGATGCCGGATCTGGAAATCAGAGCACTGTTTACCTCAAAATAAGGATTCTCCGTAGTTGCTCCGATCAGGATCACTGTCCCATCCTCCACAAAGGGGAGAAGGTAATCCTGCTGTCCTTTGTTGAACCTGTGGATCTCGTCGATAAAAAGGATCGTCTTCCTGCCGTACATTCCCTGCAGATCTTTTGCTTCCTTTACGACCTCTTCCATATCTTTTTTCCCGGCTACTGTCGCATTGATCTGCTTAAACTCCGCACTTGTCGTATTGGCGATCACCTTTGCCAGAGTTGTCTTTCCCGTTCCCGGAGGCCCGTAGAAGATGACAGAGCTGAGTTTGTCCGCCTTGATCGCCCGGTAAAGCAGCTTATCTTTTCCTATGATATGCTGCTGTCCCACCACTTCATCCAGCGTAGATGGACGCATCCTCGATGCCAGCGGCGATTCTTTTTCCTTATTTGTCTCTCTCATATAATCAAACAGATCCATGATTACATCTTCCTTTCTTTACTCTGCTTTGGACAGCTCCCTGATGACCTGTCCTGCGATCATAAGTCCTGCCACCGGCGGGACAAATGAGATACTGCCGGGAATTGATCTTCTCGTGCCCGGATCTTCCCCTGTTTCTCTCCCACTGATATCGACCGGCTTCTCTTTCGAATACAATACTTTCAGATGCAGGATTCCCCGCTGCTTCAGTTCTCTGCGCATAACTCTGCAAAGCGGACATACACTTGTCTTTGACAGATCATCGATCTCGAACAGCTCCGGATGCAGTTTATTTCCCGTACCCATACTGCTGATCAGCCGTATTTTCCTCTTCTGCGTTTCTTCTGCAAGAGCGATCTTGGCGCTCACCGTGTCAATGGCATCCACAATATAATCAATCCTTCCCCCTGTTTCCTCTTCCTTGTCCAGAAGATGCCCCAGATTCTCGGGCAGCACAAATGTCTCGTATGTCTTGACGGTGATCGACGGGTCAATATCCCGGATCCGCTCTGACATCACATCTGTTTTTGCTCTCCCGATCGTACTGTGGTAAGCAATAGACTGCCGATTGATATTCGTCAATGATACTGTATCATTATCGATCAGTATCAGTCTCCCGACCCCGCTTCGCGCCAGTGCCTCTATACAGTGGGAACCTACACCGCCCACACCGAATACCATGACAGAAGACTCTTTCAGCCGATCCATCCCCTCTGCCCCGATCAAAAGTTCTGTTCTTGAATACTGATTTACCATTTCTGTCTCCTTTATTTTCCTTTCTTCGCCTGTCTGTATTCTGAAGGACTCATTCCCTTCTGTTTCCGGAATGCTTTTGAGAAGTACAGATTATTCTCAAAGCCTACGGAATAAGCGATCGTTGATACAGAAAGATCTGTCTCCCGCAAAAGCCGGCATGCCTGCCGGATCCGGTATCCGGACAGATAGTCTTTGGGAGATTTACTCATATAATTCTGAAAAGACCGGAAAAGATGGCTCCTGCTGATCCCCACATAATGCGCGATATCCTCAATCGTGACCGGATAAGAATAATTTGTCTCAATGTAACTCATGGCCTTCTCTACATACATCACATGGGAATCTTTCTCCGTATCTCTTTTATCTGCATAGTGCATAAAAACAGCAAGAAGGCTGTACAGGCTTCCTGTCATGGCTACCGAAGATTCATATGTATTTCCTTTGTTCTGATAAATTTCTTCCAGTCCGCTCCTTATTTCCTTCTCCGGGATCTTTCCCTTCAAAATATAAGGCGTCTCCTTGCTGAATCCGGTATTTCTTATAATAGATGCGGCGTCCGTCCCCATAAATCCGGCCCAGCAGTATTCCCACGGTTCATCTTTATCCGCCTGATACTGAAGTTCGACCCCCGGGAACAGGATAAATGTGTCCCCGGCACTTAGACGGACTGTTACTTTTCCCGTTGTATATACACCACTGCCTGAAAGAATATGATGGATACAGTAATGATCCCGGATGCCCGGTCCCCACTGATATTCCGGCTCACATTTCTGGTATCCCACATTATAGACAGACAGAGAATTCAGAAAATCCTCTCCCATTTTATAAGAATGTTTATAAGAATCTGACATATTATTTACCGCCTTCTTCCGCATATCGTTTAACTCCCGCTTTAGCCATTATAATATCCGCTAATCGACTGCGCAACATTATTACATAAATTTGCACGTAATTTTTATGGACGGAAAAACTGATATGAGGTTATACTGATAACAGAATAACCTGATTCACATTTATTCAAGACTGAGGAGGATCATCAGAATGAAACAGAAACTTTTCGACAAATTTGCAGAACTTTTCGGAAATTCCGACGGGGCTCACTTTTATTTCTCACCGGGCCGTGTCAATCTGATCGGAGAACATACAGACTACAATGGCGGACATGTATTTCCCTGCGCACTTACAATGGGTACATATGGCGCAGCAAGAAAACGTGACGACCGCATGTTACATTTTTATTCCATGAATCTTGATAAATTCGATGTGGTGGAGGCTTCTCTTGACGACCTGACAAATAAAAAGGAGTATAACTGGGCCAACTACCCCCTCGGCGTTGTCTGGGCTTTTGCAGAAAAAGGCTGCAGACTGGATACTGGTTTTGACATGGTCATCTGGGGAAATATCCCGAACGGTTCCGGGCTTTCCTCTTCTGCTTCTCTGGAAGTCCTTACAGGAGTTATACTGACAGACCTGTATCATATCACAGATCTGACTATGACAGACCTTGCGCTGATCGGACAGTATTCAGAGAACAATTTCAACGGATGCAACTGCGGAATCATGGATCAGTTTGCAGTTGCCATGGGCAAAAAAGACAACGCAATCTTCCTTGACACAAACACAATGAAGTATGAGTATGCTCCGATCCATCTGGAAGATGCAAAGATTGTGATCACCAACAGCAAGGTGAAACACAGCCTTGTGGATTCCGCATACAATGACAGACGTCAGGAATGCACGGACGCGCTTGCTGCGCTGAAAACAGAACTGGATATCAATGCCCTTGGCGATCTCACTCCTGAAGAATTTGAGGCAAATAAAGAGCTCATCACAGATCCTGTACAGCTGAAACGCGCGAAACACGCGGTATACGAAAACCAGCGAACGATCGACGCTGTAGCTGCTTTAAGGGACGGGGATATCAATAAATTCGGCCAGCTCATGAACCAGTCCCACATCTCTCTTCGTGATGACTACGAGGTGTCCTGCGAGGAAATCGATATTCTCGTTGACCTTGCCTGGAAGATTCCGGGTGTCATCGGCTCCCGTATCACCGGAGGCGGATTCGGCGGATGTACAGTGAGCATTGTAAAAAATGACGCTGTGGATACTTTCATTAACGACATCGGGAAAGCATATAAAGAGAAAGTCGGGCATGAGGCGGAATTCTATACCGTAGATATCGGAGACGGCGCTTCACGGATCGATTAAGCGATGAATATTTTTTATCCACATAGTTTTCTGAAAGGAGAAATCTTCCATGATTTACGAATCAATAAAAAAACTGGTACAATACGGAATCAATTCAGGACTGACACCTGAAAGCGAACGGATCTACACAACAAATCTCCTGCTTGACCTTATGAAGGAAGACGATTATGAGGATGTGCCCTGCGATCCGGACAATATTATTCTGGAAGATGTCTTGAAAGATCTTCTCGACGAGGCTGTAAAACGGGGCATCATCGAAGACAGCGTTACATACCGTGATCTGTTCGACACAAAACTTATGAACTGTCTCGTGCCGCGTCCGGCGCAGATCCAGGAGCTTTTCTGGAAAAAATATGAAGAATCACCGGAAGCTGCGACTGCATATTATTACAAGCTGAGTCAGGACAGCGATTATATCCGCCGCTACCGCATCAGCCGCGACCGTAAATGGACGGTAGACACACAGTACGGCACTCTGGATATCACGATCAATCTCTCCAAACCCGAGAAGGATCCGAAAGCCATCGCAGCTGCGGGAGCTGCAAAGTCATCCTCTTATCCGAAATGCCAGCTCTGCATGGAGAACGAGGGCTATGCAGGACGCGTGAACCATCCCGCACGGGAGAATCACCGCATCATCCCGATCACGATCCAGGGAAAGAAATGGGGATTCCAGTACTCGCCTTACGTATATTACAACGAGCACTGCATCGTGTTTAACGGAGAACACATCCCGATGAAGATCGACCGCAATGCATTTGCCAAGCTGTTTGATTTCATCAAGCTGTTTCCGCATTACTTCCTCGGTTCTAATGCGGATCTGCCGATCGTCGGCGGTTCTATCCTAAGCCATGATCACTTCCAGGGCGGTCATTACACCTTTGCAATGGCAAAAGCCCCGGTCATTGAAACCTTTACAGTAGCCGGCTATGAAGACATAGAGGCCGGCATCGTAAAATGGCCTCTGTCAGTTATCCGTCTGCGCGGCAAAGATACGGAGCGGATCATTGACCTTGCAGATCATATCCTGGGCAAATGGCGTTCCTACACCGATGAGGGTGCATTTATCTACGCCGAGACAGACGGAACTCCGCACAATACGATCACTCCGATCGCACGTATGAAAGACGGTTTGTACGAGCTGGATCTGACTCTCAGGAACAACATCACCACCGAGGAGCATCCGCTCGGGGTATATCACCCGCATGCAAACCTGCACCACATCAAGAAAGAAAATATCGGCCTGATCGAGGTTATGGGGCTTGCCGTTCTTCCGGCGCGCCTGAAAGGTGAGATGGAGCTTCTCAGAGAATATATCCTTGAAGGCAAAGATATCCGCAGCAATGAACAGATTGCGAAACATGCGGACTGGGTAGAGGAATTTCTTCCGGCCTACTCCGATATCAATGAAGAAAATATCGAACATATCCTCGAGCAGGAAGTCGGCAAAGTCTTCTGTCAGGTACTTGAGGATGCCGGCGTATACAAATGTACAGAAGAAGGTCTCAAAGCATTCCACCGCTTTATCAGTGTGCTGTAATCTTACTGTAATCTAACGGACAAAAAATAGCCGGGATATAAGTGTCATTTGCGTCCTGAGCGCAAGGCATCTGCTAATGACACTTATATCCCGGCGGAAATTATTTTGTATCTCCGTCAATTATTTCTTGGAATCAAGATAAGCCTTTCTTCCCTCTTCATAAAGGTTATTTCCCTCGCTGTCAATAATAACAACAACCGGCATATCCTCTACATAAAGTTTTCTGAGAGCTTCTGCACCGAGATCTTCAAAAGCGATAAGCTCTGCTTTCTTGATACATTTTGCGAGCAGCGCGCCTGCGCCTCCGATAGCTCCGAAGTACACGCCGCTGTATTTCTTCATGGCGTCAACCACTTCCGGAAGACGTGCACCTTTTCCGATCATGCCACGGGCACCCACTGACATCATAGTCGGAGCATAGGCATCCATACGCCCGCTGGTCGTCGGGCCCGCGCTTCCGATCACCTGACCCGGTTTTGCCGGAGTCGGTCCTACATAATAAATCGTCGCATCCTTCGGATCAAACGGAATGTCTTCACCTTTTGCAAGGGCCTCGCACATTCTCTTGTGTCCGGCATCGCGGGATGTGTAGATCGTTCCCGTAAGAAGCACCTGATCTCCTGCATGGAGTGTCTTAGCAAGTTCCTCTGTGAGTGGTAATGTAATCTTTCTTGCCATTTATATCACCTCCGATTTGTGGCGTGTCACATGACAGTTGATATTTACCGCGCAGGGCATACCTGCGATATGTGTCGGCAGAGTCTCAATGTTGAGTCCGATC
>DYCJ01000102.1 GCA_019418195.1 Clostridiales bacterium
ACAGAGAGGACCCGGCCAGACTTGTATTTACAGCAAAGACCGGTCCGGCTGTGGCAGCTTCCCTGATCGATCTGGGAGACCGCTTCCGTCTGATCATCAATGATGTGAACTGTAAGAAGACGGAGAAGCCGATGCCGAAACTTCCGGTTGCAACAGCGTTCTGGACACCGGAGCCGAACCTGCAGACGGGCGCGGAAGCATGGATACTCTGCGGCGGAGCACACCACACGGCGTTCTCCTATGACCTGACAAGTGAGCAGATGGGAGACTGGGCGGCAGCTATGGGTATTGAGGCTGTTTACATTGATAAAGATACGACGATCCGTAATCTAAAAAATGAACTGAGATGGAATGATATCGCCTACAGAAAATAGGCATGTATTCATTGAAAACTTATTCCTGTACCTGTATAATAACAGCAGAGTATTAAATAAAACAACAGAAAAGGAGCAGGCAGATGAGTATCAAAATAGGTATCTTAGGTTATGGAAATCTTGGGCGGGGTATTGAGTGCGCCATAAAACAGAACCCGGACATGGAGCTTGCAGCAGTATTTACCCGGAGAAATCCTTCCGATGTAGCAATATTGACGGACGGAGTACCGGTATGCAGGGCAGATGAAGCCGGAGAATGGAAAGATAAAATTGATGTGATGATCCTCTGTGGCGGCAGTGCTACGGATCTTCCGAAACAGACACCGGAGTATGCGCGTATGTTCAATGTCATTGACAGTTTTGACACCCACGCAAAGATTCCGGAGCATTATGCGAATGTAGATGCGGCTGCAAAAGAAGGAAATAAAGTCGGAATTATCTCAGTCGGCTGGGATCCGGGAATGTTCTCGCTCAACAGACTGTATGCAAATGCTATCCTCCCGGACGGGAAAGACTATACATTCTGGGGAAAGGGCGTGAGCCAGGGACATTCCGATGCAGTCCGCAGGATCGAGGGAGTCAAAGATGCGAAGCAGTATACGATCCCTGTAGACGCAGCGCTTGAGGCCGTCAGAAATG
This sequence comes from Clostridiales bacterium, assembly GCA_019418195.1. Taxonomy (GTDB): domain Bacteria; phylum Bacillota; class Clostridia; order Lachnospirales; family Lachnospiraceae; genus Mediterraneibacter. Next base: position 1,014 of record DYCJ01000102.1, read on the forward strand.
GTGAAAATCCTGAGCTTACGACAAGACAGAAACACACGAGAGAGTGTTTCGTTGTCCTTGAAGAAGGAGCAGATGCGGCGAAAGTCGAGGAAGAGATCAAGACTATGCCGAATTATTTTTCGGATTATGACACGACAGTACATTTTATCAGTGAAGAAGAGTTAAAGAGAGACCACAGCGGCATCCCCCATGGCGGATTTGTATTAAGGAGCGGAAAGACCGGATGGAGCGGTGAGAACAGCCACCTGATCGAATACAGCCTGAAACTGGATTCTAATCCGGAGTTTACATCTTCGGTCCTGATCGCCTATGCCCGTGCGGCATACCGGTTATCGCAGGAAGGCCAGAGCGGATGCAGGACAGTCTTTGATATCGCGCCCGCATATTTAAGTGCGAAGAGTGGAGAAGAACTGCGTAAGACAATGCTGTAGGACACAGGTCAGCAGGCGCGTGAAAGGGCGCCTGCTGATTGCTATACAAAAGAATAACGAATAAAAGGAGGAGTGCGCAGATGCGAAGCAAAGAAGAGATCAGAGAGATGATAAGCGCCGGACAGGCAGTGCTCGGAATCGAGCTGGGATCAACAAGGATCAAGGCAGTTCTCATCGATGTGGACAAATCGCCGGTTGCTTCCGGAAGCTATGACTGGGAGAATCAGTATGTGGACCATATCTGGACGTATGACATTGATGAAGTATGGAAAGGGCTTCAGGGCAGCTATCAGGATCTCGTAAAAAATGTTCAGGAGGAATACGGAGTTACTATTACCAGCCTGGCGGCAGCCGGAGTCAGTGCCATGATGCACGGCTATCTGGCGTTTGACGAGAATGATGACCTTCTTGTACCGTTCCGCACATGGCGGAATACGATCACAGGAGAGGCGTCGGAGAAGCTGTCTGAACTTTTCTCATATCATATCCCGCAGCGCTGGAGTATCGCTCACCTGTATCAGGCAATCTTAAACGGGGAGGAACATGTCAGCAGAGTACGTTTCTTTACCACGCTTTCCGGATACATTCACTGGCAGCTGACCGGACAGAAAGTGATCGGAAGCGGCGATGCAGCCGGTATGTTCCCGATTAATATCGAGGCAAAAGATTACGACAGCAGAATGCTGGATCAGTTTGACGAGCTGGTGGCAGACAAGGGCTTCCCGTGGAAGATCCGCGAGCTTCTTCCGAAAGTACTCCTTGCAGGCGAAGATGCAGGAAGCCTGACAGCAGAGGGCGCGAAGCTTCTTGATCCTTCCGGAAATCTGGCGGCAGGCATCCCGATGTGTCCGCCTGAGGGAGATGCAGGGACCGGAATGACGGCGACAAACAGTGTTGCCGTAAGAACAGGAAATGTGTCTGCCGGAACAAGTGTATTTGCAATGGCAGTCCTTGAGAAAGACCTGACAAAACCGTATGAGGAAATCGACCTTGTGACAACACCAGCCGGGGATCTTGTAGCTATGGTCCACTGCAATAACTGTACATCCGACCTGAATGCATGGGTGGGGCTGTTCAAAGAATTTGCAGAAAGCTTTGGTATCGATGTTGATATGAACAAGCTGTTCGGGACACTTTATAATAAAGCACTTGAGGGCGATGCTGACTGCGGCGGCCTGCTCGCATACAATTATTTCTCAGGCGAGCATATCACAGGATTTGACGAGGGGCGTCCTCTCTTCGTGCGCTCCCCTGAGAGCAAATTCAACCTGGCAAACTTTATGAGAGTGAATCTGTACACATCCCTCGGCGCCCTGAAAACAGGAATGGATATCCTGCTCAAGAAAGAGGATGTCAGACTTGACCGAATGATGGGGCATGGCGGTCTGTTTAAGACAAAAGGCGTAGGCCAGAGGATTCTTGCCGGAGCGATCGATACTCCTGTATATGTTATGGAGACAGCAGGAGAAGGCGGTGCATGGGGAATCGCACTGCTGGCAGATTATCTTGTACGCAAGGAAGACGGCGAGAGCCTGACAGACTACCTCAATAACAATGTATTCCACGATGCAGAAGGCTCAGGAATGGATCCGGTGCCGGAAGATGTGGAAGGATATGAGAAGTTCATGGAGAGGTATACAAAAGGACTGGCGATCGAAAGAGCGGCGGTGGATGCCGGAATCTAAATTCTGTATTTGACGGACTGAATGCCGTTGCGTATAAGGTCCGAAAACGGACGGAGATGAGGCACGGAAATACTTTTTCGAGATGACCGGCATGTGCTTCAGGCTCCGCTCCGTAATTCGGAAAAACTAAAGGATCAGAAAGCTGATTAAAACCAAAGCCTGAAAATGAAGAACTCGGCTTCGCCTCATCTCCCCTCCGTTTTCTGCTTCATCGTATTCGGCAGTCATTCCAACAAATGTGAAAGACAAAAGAACGGGGTGAACTATTTAACCTGACACAAAACCGGTTGAAATAGGGAACAAAGTCCATAAATCCCACCCTTTCGACCAGTTTTCTGTAAGTTTCGTGATTATCGGGGAGACACTTCCAATCGGATGAACGCAGAAAATCAGTCGGATACAGCCAGTCTTGATGGAACTTTCGTGTATGGCGGGAGAATGAGGCCGGTGACTGTGAAAGGATGTTAGTCAAAGTTCAAATCCGTGATACAGCGTTAATCAATAAAATGAATATGTCTGAGCGCATGCGAGTTTATTCATTTTATTGATTGCTTTTAGCTGTAGCACGGATTTGTTACTTTGTCTTACGTCCTGTAACCGGAGCCGGAATCATTCTCCCGCCATATACGAATACGTTATCACGACACACTGTATCCGATTGATTTTCGGACGATTTATCATAAGATGTCTCTCCGGCAAACATGAATTTACAGCAACTCCTCAAAGGTATCATAGAATGTCGGATACGACACATCCACACATTTGCTGTCCAGTATCTTCGTATTTCCCTCAGCCACCAGAGCCGCGATGCTGAATGCCATTGCGATGCGGTGGTCGAGCAGTGTATGGATAGACGCGCCTTTGAGCTTCCCGCCGGTAATGATCATGCCGTCTGAGGTCGGTGTCACATTACATCCCATTGCTTTCAGGTTGTCGCAGACGGTCTCGATCCGGTCTGTCTCTTTCACTTTCAACTCAGCCGCATCTTTGATGATAGTCGTACCTTCTGCGACGGCTGCCATGACAGCGATGACCGGGATTTCGTCGATGAGCGTCGGGATAATATCGCCCTGGATCGTGATGCCATGGAGTCTGCTCGTGCGGACAAGGATATCGGCGATCTTTTCTCCCCCTTCGATACGCTCGTTGAGAAGAGTGATGTCCCCTCCCATATCTTCGCATACTTTCAGGATACCGGCGCGGGTCGGGTTGATACCCACATTTTCAATGAGGATCTCGGAATCCGGTACGATCAATCCTGCTGCGATGAAGTATGCAGCGGAAGAAATGTCACCGGGAACAGTGATCTTCTGACCATAAAGCTCCTTGCAGGGAGTGATGAAAGCGGTTGCCTTTGTGCTTCCCAGCTCATGTGTGGAGCGGATATCTGCACCGAATTCTTTCAACATCAGTTCAGTATGGTTCCTGGAAAGGGATGGCTCGGTAACGGAAGTCTCCCCGTCTGCGTACAGTCCGGCGAGCAGGATGCAGGATTTTACCTGGGCAGATGCAACAGGTGAATCGTAATGGATACCGTGAAGACTTCCCGGGGTAATGTACAGAGGCGCACATCCGTTTCTCAGGATGCTAGATATATTTGCTCCCATCCGGGTCAGAGGATCGATGATGCGCTTCATAGGACGTGAATTCAGTGATTCATCTCCGGATAATTTCGATTCAAAAGGCTGTCCGGCAAGGATACCGGACAGAAGCCGGGTGGTAGTGCCGCTGTTTCCTACATCCAGGATATCTGTCGGTGCAGACAGACCACGGAGTCCTTTGCCGTGTACAAGGATAGTGGAATCTTTCTCCTCTATCCCGATGCCAAGTGTGCGGAAACATCGTATCGTTGCAAGACAGTCCGCGCCCTCTAAGAAATTGTGTATCTCTGTTGTCCCTTTGGCAATAGATCCGAACATCACACACCGGTGTGAGATGGATTTATCTCCGGGCACGGAAATCTTTCCTTTTAATCCCGTAATGCTGCATAATTCCATATGATTTATCCTTTCTGTCAGGTTTCATAGACAATATAATGATATTTCTGTAAAAGGCGGGCTGCTTTGGCGGAAGAAGCCTCGTCGTAAAATTCGATCTTAAGTGCGCCTTCTTCAAATTCCCTGTTGTGCACAATGCCGATATTCTTAATATTGATATTGTTGGTGGCAAGTATGGTTGCGATCGTCGCAATTCCGCCGGCCTCATCGATGATATCGCAGTAGAAGGCAAACTGCTTTTTGATCGGTCCTGCAGAGCTGTTCGGCATGGAATCCCTGTAGTCTCTGGAGGTCTCAAACAGCGAGTAAAGTCCGGTTTCATTTCCGTTGTCCACCATTGCCTTTGCGTGTTCAAGTACATCGATATATCCACCCAGGATACTGGAGATGTTTGAACGGTTTTTCAGGCAGATCTGCTGCCACATGACCGGAGAAGAGGATGCAATCCTGGTGATGTCCTTGAATCCGCCTGCCGCCAGCGCTTTCATCAGTTCATCTTTTGTGTCAGTGTCACGCACATAGTTTACAAGTGTTGATGCAATGATATGCGGCAGATGGCTGATCGTTCCGGTAATATGATCATGTTCCTGATAATCCAGCATGATGGGGATCGCTTTCAGTGAAGCGATGAGATCCCGGTAAGCAGCTGTCTTTTCTTCGGATACTTTTTGTGTGGGTGTCAGGATATAATAGGCATTTTCGATAAGATGTGCCTTGGAGTTGGCAAATCCGCTTTTTTCAGAGCCTGCCATCGGATGTCCTCCGATAAAGTTTTCTTCCATACCCAGAGCCGTGATCTCTTCGTGAATGGAAGTTTTTACGCTTCCTACATCTGTTAAGATACAGTCAGGATTTATAAGATCCTTTAATTGTGACAGATAGGCTGTATTGCACGACACGGGTGCGCACAGAAAAATGTAGCTGCAGTCTCTGAAATTGTCATCGATCGAAGAACATGCGGTATGTATGATATCGTCCTGAACGGCAAGAGCCAGTGTCTCCCTGTTCTTATCGAATGCGATGATCTCGTAGTCAGGGTAATATTTCCGCAAGGCTTTGGCAACAGAGCCGCCGATCAGCCCGAGTCCGATAAATCCGATTTTGGTAGAAGCCATGATAAGCTGTATTCCTTTCATAAATAGTAGTGGGGAGTAAAGAGACGGTCCCACGTTCACAGAGATATCTTAGCACTTTACATCGTAAAAGTAAACGATAAATAATATATGTGAAAAATGAATAAAATAGTTGTAATCAGAGCGTAATTTTAGTACAATATATCCATGATGTGCCTGCGTAAATGAAAATATAGCAGGCAGAATAACTACATACAAGGAGGCAGCAGCATGAAGGTTTACAGAACGGACGAAATAAGAAACGTGGTATTGCTTGGACACGGCGGAAGCGGAAAGACAAGTCTTGTCGAGGCAATGCTTTACGTATCGGGAGCAACGAACCGCATGGGTAAAGTATCAGATGCCAGTACGGTCAGCGACTTTGATAAAGAGGAGCAGAAACGTGGTTTTTCGATCAGCACAAGCCTGATCCCGATCGAGTGGGAGAAAGCGAAGATCAATATCCTCGATACACCGGGATATTTTGATTTTGTCGGTGAAGTCGAAGAAGCAGTCAGCGCAGCAGATGCAGCTGTTATCGTGGTATCCGGAAAAGCCGGAGTACAGGTCGGCACAGAGAAGGCATGGGAACTGTGCGATAAATATAATCTTCCGAGAATGGTATATGTGACAGAGATGGATGTTGATGACGCAAGCTTCCGTCAGGTTGTAGAAGACCTGACTGCCCGCTACGGCAAGAAGATTGCTCCGCATTTCCAGCCGATCCGTGAGAATGAGAAACTTGTCGGATATATCAATGTCATAAAGAATGCAGGACGCCGCTATACAGGAATCGGACAGAGAGAAGAGTGCGAGATCCCGGATTACTGTAAACCGAATCTTGAGATCCTGAGAGATTCTCTCATGGAAGCTGTAGCTGAGACGAGTGAGGAATTCATGGAGCGCTATTTCAACGGTGAGGAATTCTCCATCGAGGAGATCCGCGCAGCCATGCGTACAGAGGTTATGGAAGGCGATATTGTTCCGGTGGCGATGGGTTCTAATGTCCAGGCGCAGGGCGTTGCCAACCTGCTGTCAGATATCGTCCGTTTCTTCCCGAGTCCGGACAAGAGAACATGCGCGGGTATCAACAGGACTACAAACGATATCTTTGAAGCAAACTATGATTTCTCAAAGGCAAAGACAGCTTATGTATTTAAGACAATGGTAGATCCGTTCATCGGAAAATATTCTTTTATCAAGGTATGCTCGGGAGTGCTCAAGGGCGATGATGTGCTTTACAATGCAGATACAGATGCCGAAGAAAAACCTGGCAAGCTTTACACGATGTGCGGAAACAAACCTTCGGAGGTATCGGAACTTTTTGCCGGGGACATCGGAGCTATCGCAAAGCTCGCCAATACGCGTACCGGGGATACACTTTCCACGAAAGCAAATCAGGTGTCGTATGCAAAAACAGACTATTCCGTACCTTATACATATATGAAGTACACGGTGAAGAATAAAGGTGATGAGGATAAAGTATCACAGGCTCTGGCGAGGATGACAGCCGAGGATGTGACGCTTAAGGTTGTAAACGACAGTGAGAACAGGCAGTCTCTCCTCTATGGTATGGGAGACCAGCATCTGGAGATCACGGCGAGCAAGCTGGCTGCAAGATATAAGGTAGAGATCACACTGGAGACGCCGAAAGTGGCGTTCCGCGAGACGATCCGCAAGAATTCTGATGTGGACATGAAGTATAAGAAACAGACCGGCGGACACGGACAGTACGGTCATGTTAAGATGAAATTCGAGCCGTCAGGCGATCTGGATACACCGTATATCTTTGAAGAGTGCGTTGTCGGCGGTGCAGTTCCGAAGAACTACTTCCCGGCGGTGGAAAAAGGTCTTCAGGAATCTGTTGTCAAAGGTCCTCTTGCCGGATATCCGGTTGTGGGCGTGAAAGCGATCCTTTATGATGGATCCTACCATCCGGTAGATTCTTCGGAAATGGCATTCAAGACTGCGGCAAAGATGG
>DYCJ01000103.1:0-5661 GCA_019418195.1 Clostridiales bacterium
GGAGATCAGGCTCAGCAGGAAGGAGAAGATATTTTTTACCAGGAACAGACTTGCTGAACGCTGGATATTGTTTACTACTCTTCTGCCTTCCAGAACCACCTGCGGCATACAGGAAAAGTCTGACTCGAGCAGCACAAGCTGAGAGGCCTGTGCCGCCGCATCACTTCCCGATGCCATGGCGATACTGCAGTCTGCGTCTTTTAATGCAAGAACATCGTTGACACCGTCTCCTGTCATCGCAACCGTATGGCCCGCATCTTTGAGTATCTGTACGAATTTACGTTTCTGATCCGGAGTGACACGTCCGAATACGGTATTTTTAAGTACTGCTTTCCGGAGTGCTCCCTCGTCTTTCAATTCTGAGGCATCCACATATTTATCAGCATTTTTAATCCCTGCCTGTTTTGCCACCTTTGATACAGTGACCGGATTATCACCGGAAATAACCTTGACTTCCACGCCCTGCTCTTCAAAATACTGGAACGTTTCTTTCGCCGCCTCACGGATCGGGTTCGCCAGAAGGACAAATCCAAGCGGGGTGATCCCGTGATCCAGAGGCTTTCCGTCCACTTCATCATCATATATGCCGAATACAAGGACACGGGCGCCTGTAGAAGCATGCTCTGTGATTTCCTCTGCATAGTCGCCGTATTTTTCTTTCAGGACAAACTCCGGCGCACCCAGTACATAAGCGTCGTTCTCAAAAGTAACACTACTGTATTTTGTGGCAGACGAAAAACCGGTCTTAGATACCGCTTTCTTTCCGGAAGCATTTGTAAAGTATTCTTTCATTGCTGCCATAGTGATATTATCCTTTGTCATAGCAGCAGAAAAATCACTGAGCAGCGTGCGCAGCGGATCCATCGTATCGGAGTCATACTCATCCGTCTCAATCACATCCATCACTTTCATTGTATTCTCTGTGATCGTCCCCGTCTTATCCACGCAGAGTACATCCACACGCGCAAGAGTTTCGATACATTTCATGTCATGGAGAAGGACTTTCTTCTGAGCCAGTCGGATCGAGCTGACCGCAAGCGCCACACTTGCCAGAAGATACAGTCCTTCCGGGATCATGCCGATCACGGCGGCGATCATGGAAGTTACACTCTCGCGGAACCCGTCATGCTGGAAGAAAAATGCCTGTGCAAACAGCACTAACCCTATCGGAATGATAGCGACGCCTACACATTTTACCAATTTGTCAAGTGAACGTATCATCTCAGACTGCTCGCCGGACTGCATCTGTTTTGCCTGAAGCGTCAGTTTAGAAATATAGGAGTCTTCCCCTACCCTGTCCAGTCTCGCGTGGCACTGTCCGGATACGATGAAACTTCCGGACATGAGCTTGTCGCCCCTCCGCTTTGTGATCTCATCAGCCTCACCGGTAAGAAGTGATTCATTGACCTGCACTTCTCCGGCGCTGACCACAGCGTCCGCGCAGACCTGATTTCCCGCTTTGAAGATCACGATATCATCAAGGACAAGTTCTTCCGCATCAATGACTGATTTTTTGCCGTCACGCACGACCGTGGCATGAGGGGCGTTCAGCATAGTTAGCTTATCAAGCACCTGTTTTGCACGGATCTCCTGCACGATACCGATCAGAGTATTTGCAATAATGACCGGAAGAAAGGTCAGATCCCGAAAAGAACCGACCAGGATCAGCAGTACCGCAAGGATAGCAAAGATCAGGTTAAAGTATGTAAATATATTCTCGTGTATGATCTCTTTCGTCGTCTTGGACGGAGGCTCCACGGAACGGTTGACCCAGCCATGCAGGCGGTGTTCCTGCACCTGCTGGCTGGTAAGTCCCTTTTTGTATTCAGGCTCATACCTTGTAGTAGGTATTCTTCTGTCCTTTTTCTCTTCTGTCTGTACTGGTCTTCGCTTTGGCATGTTCTTCGGCATTACTATTCCTTCTTGTATAAATACCGGATCTCGTCATAGTATTAATGACTCTGATCCGTACTTTCTTAATCTGCATCTGCTTTATCTGAAATCTTATCCGGTTTCTGTTCCTCATCCGGAAGTCTTTCCTGTGTCAGAATGTTCATGAATTCTTCACCGGTGATCGTTTCTTTTTCATAGAGATATTTGGCGAGTTCATGAAGTTTCCCCTGATTTTCTTTCAAAAGTGTCATGGCTTTATCATACGCTTTTTTTACGGTATCGACAACCATATCATCAATCTGTGTTGCCGTCTCCGGCGAACAGCTTAAACTGCTGTCCCCGCCCAGATAAGGATTCGCCTGTGTCTCCAGTGCCACCATACCGAACCTGTCGCTCATACCGTAACGAGTGATCATGGCACGTGCAAGTTTTGTAGCCTGTTCAATATCGTTGGAAGCACCTGTAGTAACAGAGCCGAATACCAGCTCCTCGGCACAGCGTCCCCCTGTCAGAGTGGCGATTTTATTTGCCAGTTCTTCTTTCGACATCAGATTTCTTTCTTCTTCATCTACCTGCATGGTATATCCGAGTGCCCCTGAAGTCCTCGGTATGATCGTAATCTTTGTGACAGGGGCGGAATTCGTCTGCAGGGCAGCTATAAGGGCGTGACCGATCTCGTGATATGACACGATCAGTTTCTCTTTTGTGGAGAGCACTTTGTTCTTCTTCTGGTAACCTGCGATCACGACCTCGATGCTCTCTTCAAGGTCAGACTGGGTTACAAATTTACGGTTTTCACGTACAGCCCTTAGCGCAGCTTCATTTACCATATTGGCAAGTTCTGCACCGGAAGCTCCCGACGCAGCTCTTGCGATTGCACCAAAGTCTACGTCATCTCCAACTTTGATCTTCTTTGCATGGACTTTCAGGATTTCTTCCCGGCCTTTCAGGTCAGGCAGTTCTACCGGAATCCTCCGGTCAAATCTTCCCGGCCTTAAAAGAGCAGGATCCAATGTGTCCGGCCGGTTCGTTGCAGCCAGGATCACAACACCCTTGGATGCATCAAATCCGTCCATCTCCGTCAGAAGCTGATTTAATGTCTGCTCTCGCTCATCATTTCCGGCAAAGCCCTGACTGTCACGCTTTTTACCGATTGTATCGATCTCATCGATAAATACGATACACGGTGCCTTTTCATTAGCCTGCTTAAACAGGTCACGTACTTTTGAGGCCCCCATGCCGACAAACATTTCTACAAATTCCGAACCGGAGATAGAAAAGAACGGAACTCCCGCCTCTCCTGCAACTGCCTTGGCAAGCAGTGTCTTACCGGTACCCGGAGGTCCTACGAGAAGCGCGCCTTTCGGGCAGATCGCACCGATCTCCTGATATTTTTGCGGATTGTGGAGAAAGTCAACAATCTCTGTAAGAAGTTCTTTTGCCTCATCTTCACCAGCAACATCATTGAATGTGATACCTGTCTCGGACTGTACATACATTTTCGCATTGCTCTTGCCGAATTGCATGAACGGTCCCCCTCCGGCTCCTTCGCCCATCTTCTTCATGAGCTGTCTGGACAATATCTGCCCGATGACGATAAATACTACAATAGGGATCACAAGGGAAAGCAGCATACTCAGGAGCGGGTTCATCTGCTCCTCTGCAACTCTTCCGAATTCACAGCCTGATTCCTGCAGGCGGTTGACCAGATCCGGATCTTCGAATCTGGTCGTCTCATACTGCCGGGGTGTTTCGCTCTTGTCCGTAAAATAGATCGTCTCACCTTCCAGCTGGACTTTGGAGACCTGTTTTTCATCTACCATAGTCAGGAAAGTTCCATAATCTACTTCCTCGATATTCCCTTTTGTCATCATAGGGAAAACAATAAAATTAAATACGATCAGCACAGCCAGCACGATCAGATAATAAACGATCAGTGGTTTCCTTGGCTTCTGTACTTTTTTCATTTAATATCTCCTCATTTCTTCTTCCTGAACAGAAGACGGATTCCTTTCATTGCCTGAATGATCGGAATATTTACTGCTGCAAGTCCATATACGATAAGAAGCTGAGTCAGTGTGAGTGTCTGTACTTTAAACATATTATGGAGTCCAGGTATCATGACGACAGACGTTATTAAAATGATTCCAAGTACAAAAGCACCGATCAGGAACTTATTGTTAACGACCTTGCGCGTAAATACGACCGGTCTGTCGGACTTACAGTTAAATCCGTGGAACAGACGTGCAGAACATAATGTCGCAAAGGCCATCGTACTTCCGAGAAGTTCATTGCTTCCGTGGTATCCGATCATAAATGCGATCATCGTAGTTACAGCAATAGACAGCCCTTCTGTTCCAATTTTGAACAGGAAATCTCTGGTCAGGATCGACTCGTTCATCGGACGCGGTTTCTCATTCATCACGTCTTTAGAACCCGGCTCCAGGCCGAGGGCGATTGCCGGAAGACTGTCTGTCAGCAAGTTGATGAACAGCAGGTGTACCGGTGCAAACGGAACCGGCAGCGCCATAATGGATGCATACAATACAGCCAGGATCGCGCCGAAGTTTCCAGAGAGAAGGAACTGTATGGACGCTTTGATATTGCGGTATATATTTCGGCCATTTTCAACTGCCTTTACAATAGTAGCAAAATTGTCATCTGTCAGTACCATAGCCGCAGCGTCTTTGGATACTTCACTTCCGGTGATACCCATGGCGACACCGATGTCTGCCTGCTTGAGCGCAGGAGCGTCATTGACACCGTCACCTGTCATTGCCACGATATTCCCCTTATCCTGCCAAGCCCGGACGATACGGATCTTATGTTCCGGTGACACGCGGGCATAGACTGAGATGCCTTCTACAAAATCTTTCAGCTCTTCGTCTGACATTTTGTCAATCTCGGCTCCCTCACATGCCTCTGACTCATTTTCAAGAATACCGATACGCTTTGCGATTGCTGCAGCAGTCACTTTATGGTCTCCCGTGATCATGATCGGACGGATACCTGCTCTCTTACATTCAGCAACGGCGTCTTTAGATTCTTCACGCGGCGGATCCATCATGGCGATCAGTCCGATAAACGTAAGGTCATACTCGTCATCAAGCGTCAGCTCCTCTTCGTCTGACACGACCTTGTATCCAAATGCAAGTACGCGGAGACCTTCTCTTGAAAAATTCTGGTTCTGGTCTTCAATATTTTTACGATCGTTTTCAGTCAGGGGACGTACTTCATCTCCGATCTGGATCTGTGTCATACGATCAAGGAGTACGTCTACGGCACCCTTGATCACCATAGTCGGCACGCCTTCCATGGTGTGTTTGGTAGACATCAGCTTTCTGTCACTGTCAAACGGATTTTCACTCTCACGCGGATACTTCGCGCGGACTGCCTCCGGATCAAGCCCCAGCCTGCTTCCCAGATTGATCAGAGCGGTCTCGGTCGGATCACCGATCTCAACGCCGTCTGTGTTTTTAGAATCATTGCAGAGCATACTGCTGATGAGCAGACGGCTCTGCGACGGATCATTGACATCTACATCTGCAGCTTTGATACATCTTTCATCTACATAGTAGTCTTCTACAGTCATCTTATTCTGTGTAAGAGTACCTGTCTTATCAGAACAGATCACAGACACGCTTCCGAGACCTTCGACAGCCTGCAGTTTACGCATGATAGCATGTTCTTTTGCCATTTTCTGCGTACCAAAAGAAAGTACGATAGTAACGATAGAACTTAATGCTTCCGGGATCGCTGCAACAGCAA
>DYCJ01000103.1:5671-8180 GCA_019418195.1 Clostridiales bacterium
CCTCTGAAGATACTGATACCGAACAGGATCGCGCAGAATACCAGGATCAGGATTGAAAGTTTCTGTCCGAACTGGTCCAGATTGATCTGAAGCGGTGTCCTCTTTTCCGAAGTTGTCTTCAACAGGCTTGCGATCTTGCCGACTTCTGTTTCCATGCCGATACCTGTAACAACAAAGGCACCTCGTCCGTAAGTTACAAAGCTTCCGGAATAGACCATGTTCAGCCTGTCACCAAGAGGTACTTCTTCCTCTTTAATGACATCCGTCGTCTTTTCAACGCCAAGGCTCTCTCCTGTCAGCGCACTCTCGTCCACTTTCAGGCTGGCACATTCTGTCAGACGTCCGTCAGCCGGGATATAATCTCCGGCGTCAAGCATCACGATATCACCTACTGTGACTTCAGATGACGGGATCTGTACGACGTTGCCGCATCGAAGGACTTTTGCTTCCGGTCCGGACAATTTCTTCAGACTGGCCAGAGACTGCTCAGCCTTGATCGTCTGTACTGTTCCCAGTATCGCGTTCATAGTTATAACGATCAAAATGACGATCGCGCTTTCTACATCCCCCATAAATCCGGATGCGATAGCCGCAATGATCAGGATAATGACAAGGAAATCCTTGTACTGCTCGAGGAATATCTGGAGGGTTGTTTTCTTCTTACCCTCGACGAGCTCATTCGGGCCGTATTTTTCCTGATGTTCCAATACCTGTTCTTCGGTGAGAGGCTCCAGAGATCCATTGACCTGCATGATCGTCTCTTCACCGGATAATTGATAATACTGTTTCATCTTTGTCTCTCCTCCTGTAACTGTGCGGTGCAATAAAAAATGAGACTTCTATTGCACGACGTTTTTATGTAATGCAATAAAAGTCTCACCATTTAATCGCGATACGGACGGCATTGCCATCGTACTGACGATATCGCAAACGCTTGACACAAGCGCCAGTTACTCCCTTTTACCAAAATATAATATATAGGAATTTCACGGAAGTGTCAACGCTTTTTACCGTTTTTTCACATATTAAACGATTCCCTGCGCCTCCATAGCATCAACGACTTTCTCGAATCCGGCAATGTTGGCACCTACTACATAGTTGCCCTTGAAGCCATATCTCTCAGCCGCATCTGATGCATTATGGCAGATATTTATCATGATGTCTTTCAGTTTTGCGTCGACTTCTTCAAATGTCCAGCTCAGACGCTCGCTGTTCTGTGACATTTCAAGTGCGGATGTTGCAACACCACCAGCGTTTGCAGCTTTTCCGGGTGCAAAGAGAACACCGTTCTGCTGCAGGTACTCTGTAGCCTCGATCGTAGTCGGCATATTAGCGCCCTCTGCAACAACCTTGCAGCCGTTAGCAACAAGCATCTTAGCATCGTCAAGCAGCAGCTCGTTCTGAGTTGCACACGGAAGGGCAACATCAACTTTAACGGACCATACTCCTCTTCCCTCATGGTATTCGGAATTCGGACGGTATTTCTTGTATTCTGTCAGTCTTGCGCGGTTTACTTCTTTGATCTCTTTGAGCGCGGCTACATCAATTCCGTCCGGATCATATACCCATCCGTTGGAATCGCTTACTGTCACAACTTTAGCTCCCAGCTGCTGGGCTTTCTCTGTAGCATAGATCGCAACATTTCCTGAACCGGACACAGCAACTGTCTTGCCTGCAAGTTCCATACCGTTGAGTTTCATCATCTCATCTGTGAAGTACAGAAGTCCATATCCTGTAGCCTCTGTACGTGCAAGGGATCCGCCGTAGGAAAGTCCTTTTCCTGTAAGAACACCTTCATATACGCCGCGGATTCTCTTATACTGACCAAACATATATCCGATCTCTCTTGCACCTGTTCCGATATCTCCGGCCGGAACGTCTGTGTCTGCACCGATATGTTTGCACAGCTCTGTCATGAAGCTCTGGCAGAATGCCATGATCTCTCTGTCTGATTTACCCTTCGGATCAAAGTCAGAACCACCTTTTCCACCGCCGATCGGAAGGCCTGTCAGTGAGTTTTTGAATACCTGCTCGAAACCAAGGAATTTAATAATACCAAGGTTTACTGACGGATGAAGACGAAGGCCTCCTTTGTAGGGTCCGATCGCACTGTTGAACTGTACACGGTATCCTGTGTTTACATGAGCCTGTCCGTTATCATCAACCCACGGCACACGGAACTTAAACTGTCTTTCAGGCTCTGTCAGTCTTTCAAGGAGCGCTTCTTTGCGGTATTTCTCCTCGTTTGCCTCGATCACCGGGCGAAGAGATTCAAGAACTTCTTTGACTGCCTGATGGAATTCCGGCTCTGCCGGGTTTTTCTTTACAACAAGATCGATTACCTCATCAACGTAAGACATCTTAAACAACCTCCTAAAATAAAAATTGCGGTCAGACAGAGCTGGCCGCATTTCAGACATCTTTGTCTACCCGTATATTTTATAAAGAAAATGAATTAATGTCAATCAAAACTTTCAACAATTTGCAGTTTTATCACTTTATCTTAATG
>DYCJ01000104.1 GCA_019418195.1 Clostridiales bacterium
AGATAGAAATGGGTTTATGTATTGGCTTGATTGCAACTTTTCTGCTGGGGGCAGTGTCGGGTGTTGTGCTTACCTGTCTTATGCAGATTAAAAGAGATTAGGAAAGACATTATGGCAAACGAAAAAGAAAATTTTTTATCGGTATTACGATGTGCAGTGCATCATCTGCCCGTGCAGCTGACTGCTCCGGTTGATTATAAGGAAATATTATCATTAGCGGCAGAACAAAATCTGCAGGCTGTTATATGCGAGAAGCTGTGCGAAAGCGAAGATTTTCGGAAATCGTCATTATTTAACGAGGCAGTCTCTAAGACAATAGGAACTGTTGGCGGACAAGCGTCAAGAACCGCTGCGTTTCTTGATCTGTATCGTACGATTACAGACGCAGGAATCCGGCCGATCGTCATGAAAGGAATCATATGCCGCCAGCTGTATGGAGATTTACATGATCACAGACCTTCGGGCGACGAAGATATTCTGATCAAAAAAGAGGATTTCGGTAAGCTCAGAGAAGTGATGGAAAGCAGCGGCTATCAGATGGAGCGTGATGTGATTACCGATGAAGAGCTTGCTGCTGTGCAGGAAGTGACATTTGATAATCCCGGTCTCGGGCTGCATATCGAGGTACATACGAATGCGATCGGCCTTGAGTCGGGCATCCGACGTCATATGAATAATTATTTTAAGAACGTTTTTGAAAATATGATTCCGATGGAGATACAGGGAACACAGGTCTGGACAATGGGTCATACAGACCATTTCCTGTATCTTGTGCTGCATGCATTTAAGCATCTGCTGTCCGGCGGGATCGGCATACGCCAGACTTTGGATATTCTGATGTATGATATGACATACGGCAGAGAGATAGATCAGGATTATATCGTCCGTTGCCTGAGAGAGTCTGATGCAGAGCTGTTTTACAATGATATTCTGGAGATTGGAAAGCGATACCTTGGATTTACTCCGGAGAAAACATCAGTTCCGAACTGCCCGGAAAAGCTTTTGGACGATATGCTGAGCAATGGAGTTTTTGGTAATTCTACACAGGCACTGCGGACTGCAAATAGTATGACATTTGCCGCCACACAGAATAGAGAGAATTATCATTTGTTCGGTGCAATCTTCCGCGCAATATTTCCCAGAAGAGAGTTTATGATCGCCAGTCAGCCGGAGCTTGTGGAGAAACCGTGGCTGCTGCCAGTTTATTGGATCAAGCGGTTCGGAAGATTTCTCAGACATAATAAAGACAATGGCGGCGGGCTGGCTTCGGAGAGTGTGAAAATCAGCAGGGAGAGGATTGCGCTGTTGAAGAAGTATGGGGTGCTTTGAGGAGAGCTGTGAAAGTAGTTGAATGTGAGAGAATAAGCTACATATTACGCTTGCTATATAAGAGTACTTTTTCGAAACATATGAAGTCAGAGTGAAGGTGAATCCGAGCGGTTTGAAGTAAGAAGAAACAAGGAAAGGAACATCATGGGATATCGGGACGAAAGACTATGGAAAATACTGGAAGAGAAAGCTGCGCAGGAGGACAAGGAGCTAAGAACAGAGCGTCAAATAGCTCCGGAATATCTCTCAGCAGTAAAGACGGTCTGCGATTATGGCGTGCAGCGGGCAAAGACGATCAGGGATACTTTTCCGCTATATACACTTCATGATGAAGTACATATCTGTAATGTCTTGAATCTGATGGCGGAACTCCTGGGTGATGAGATCGAGAGGCTTAACAGAGATGAGGTTGCGATGCTGATACTATCAGCATGCTGCCATGATATCGGGATGAGTTACAGTAAGGAAGAAAAAGAAGAGCTTTTCAAGGATGGTCCGAGGATTGAACGCTATCTCAATGCGAATCATAGCGAATATATAAAAGCTTATCAGCATGGAGGAAAGAATCCAGTTCTGACAGATGATATGAAACAGAACTATTTACGCAGTATCCATCACGAGAGGGTTCAGGAATTGTTGAACAAAATAGAATGGCCCTGGATACTTGACGGAATGGTAGACAGAGATGATCTGATCCGTGTCTGCAGGAGCCATGGCGAGGGCAGCGCTTCTCTGGGTGATCTGGAAAAGTCACACCGGATCGATCTCCGCTTTTGCGCAATCTTACTCAGGCTGGCGGATATTCTGGATTTTGATACAAGCCGGGCTCCGGATGCACTTTATGAGTATAGTGAGATGACTGAGCAGAGAAGTAGTTCCGGACTTTTTAGCAAGGAAGAATGGGACAAGCATATGTCATCTCACGGATTTGATTTCAAAAGCGTAAAGAACAGGGCTTACCCATATCCGCTGGAATATAATGCTGTGTGCAGAGATATGCAGGTAGAACAAAAGGTGAATGGTTATCTGAACTGGGTAGACCAGGAGCTTGAAGACTGCCGAAGAGAACTGAGACGTTTTAATGGAAAATGGCAGGACTTTATCCTTCCGGATAAGATCAAGCGTGGAATAAAGGCGGCAGGATATGTTTCAGGACAGTATCGGCTTACGCTGGATCAGGATCAGGTATTGACGCTTTTTACTGGCGAGAATCTTTATGATGATCCGGCAGTTTTTGTCAGAGAACTCATTCAGAATGCTATCGATGCTGTTCGTACCAGAAAGCAGACCGATCGGAATCTGCCGGCAGACTGGCAGGGGCAGATCAATATTACTTCATGGCGGGATGAAGAGGGACGTCACTGGTTTCGAATCGAGGATAATGGCATTGGAATGACGGAGAGTATTATCAGAAATTACTTCCTTAAGATTGGATGCTCTTATTATAATTCAGACGAATTTACGCAGATGAAAATGCGCTGTGGAGCAGATCCGGATTATATGCCGATCAGCCGTTTTGGTATCGGAATTTTGTCCTGTTTTATGGGAGACCGGCAGAACAACCTCATGGAAGTCAGCACGAAACGCTTTGAACAGGACAATAACTGTACGTCTGCGCTTCGGATGAGTATGCATGGTATCAACGGATATTTTTATCTGACGGACCAGTCGAAAGGGCATAAAGGCAAAGAAATGCCGGGAAGAACACCTGAGGAACAAAAGCCATATCGTCGGGAGGCAGGGACGGTGATCGCTGTGCGGGCAAATCTGTACCAGACGGGACAGTATCGAAGCTTTCGTGAAATCGTCGATAAGTATGTCGTGTGTCCGGAAGTGCCGATTCATTATGAAGATGAAGACGGTGCATATGATTATCCGACAGAGAAAGAATTCACAGATGCTGTACATAACTTCTATCCGTCAGAAGATCCAGAGAAGGATGGAGTTCTGGAAATACCAATTCCGGAGGAAGAATTTGTAAAACTCTATGATATACTTCCCGAGCTTGAACAGGTAAAACGGCCCTTGCCCAAGCTTTTGGTCAGATGTTTCTCGCTCGATAAATATACGCGGTCTCCATATTTGAAAGGTGTGTTATTCTCAATACGATTGGATCATCCAGTTGGAGCGGTTAAGACAAAAATATTTGGGACGGAAAAAAAGACAGATGTGAGTGCTCATATTACGATGAATGAGGAGAGAGAGCTGACGGTGAGTTTCTCTCTGGCATACTCATCAGAAGATACATATTTAGAGATAGAAAATGTATTCCGACAAAATGCACTGGACATGTCCAATTTTATGAAAAGAAGTCAATTAAGCAGTCTGCCATCTGATATACCTGATAATGACAGGCAGGATATTATTGCTTATGTTACCAAAAATGGTGGGGAGAGCATAAATATTTCTCTGTCAAACCGGATGCGAAACTGGCTGAAAAGATATTATTTGAATAAAGAACACTGGATTACAGCACATAATGGTGTTTTATGTGCGGAGTATCCACAAGAATATAGCTGGTTTTATTCTCATTGGGAAGCCGGTGTGCTCCTGCTGAAAGATCGTTACCGGCCGACTATGACTATTGCGCGGGATAATTTTGGAAATCTTGATCTGGAAGCGTTATCTGATCTGAGTATGGTGTGCGGATCTATTATTAATAAATATCGAATGCATTTATCAATTCCTTATGTACCGGACAGGAATATCCCTCTAAAAACATATTGGGATTTGTTGCGGGAAAAACCGGAATGGATTGAATTAATGTGGATAAAAGTTGGGGAAACCTTAATTCAGGTAAAAGAGCTGGAAGGAGCTATCAAGGGAAAAGGAGAACTTTTGTCAGATTTCCAGCTGTTGAGATGGCCAAAAGATCTGAATGGAAATATTACTATCGGAGCTTTGGGCAGTTATTACAAGTTGTGTGCCGCTTATCTGAGAAAAAACTATACCATTAAAGGTGACTTTAACCCGGGAGAGACAAGACTGGTCCTTACAAGTGGGAAAGAGGAACTGCCAGTTCATTATGAGGAGTATTTTACAGATTTCTTTTTTGTAAAGCCAATGAATGAAAACGAAACTGTATTAACTGCAAGCGATACTATGGATCGCTATACCTGCAATATGGATCACAGGCTTGCAAGGTTTATGATTGAAAATGCCGAGCTGCTACACAGTCGTGCAAAAGGGATTTTTCACGAAATGATACGCATTCTGAGAGATGATTATAATTATCATTTGATTCAAAACATGAATCGTCAGATCAGCATATTGCGGGAATTGCCGGATCATCCTTTTGTCATACCAGACGGTCTGGAATTGACTGAGGCAGATTTATGCTGAGATTAACCAGTTGAATCGCCGGACATCGTGCCGGCGATTCTTATACTCTGAGAAAACCATGCGATAGTCGCATGGTTCCGTCGGGGGATTGCTCACCACTCCCCAACTTCCCTCACCCTCTCTTCCAGAAATCTCATCAACCCCTCCACATCAAACACCCTCACATCCCGCACTGCCTCTGCTGGCACCTTGCGGTATTCTTTCAGCAGTTCGATGATCTTACCCACTTCCGAATAATCTGCCTCCTCTATCCCCGGATCATGAGCGGGATACAGGTCTTCCGGCAGATGATACTGCTCGCACAGCCAGGTATTCATCTTTGTATAATCGCCATAGTAATATTTTTCCGACAGGTACTGCTCCAGAGGGATCAGCTGCCCGGTTTTCTTCAGCCGTACAGAACAGATATCCCCGCGCAGTTCTGCCGGATGCCCGTTTTCATCCAGATATTCCACGACTTGGGGAAGGTATCCGCTGAAAAATACTTTGTCAATATACAGATGGAGATAGTAACCGAAGTATACGGGCTCATGCATATGGGCCTGATATTTTTGGCGGAATTCTTCCGGTCTTGGCCATATTACCAGCCGGTCAAGATAACGGGGGTTCCAAAAATGAGAAGCTGTTTTGTTGCGGACGGTGTCGGGAAGGAGATTGCCGATGTAAAAATCATTCTGGAGATCGGGACGTCTGCGGAGCGGATCGCTTTTGGAAAGCGTATCCAGAAACATACGTGCAGCTGTCAAATGTAAAATATATCCGGGCATGAAAATCACCTTAAAATAATCACATTAGCCGTCGGCTTTCCTCATCTGGCTCATCCTAAATGAAGTTCCTTTTTTAATGCGTCCTGTAATACTTGTGAGAAGTTCACGGGAGGAAATAAGAGCGTCATCCTCTGATTTTTAGGGAGTGCCGGGGCTACCGGAATAGTAGCCCTGACTGCCTTTCAATACTATCAAGCACGGTGGCTTCCTATACAATTCACTTCGTACCAGCCATCGGCTTTTAGTATTATAAAAGTATTTGCTAATAAATACAACATATATTTTTATATTTGTTTTATCCCAACATATTTTTATATTTGTTTTATCCCTGAAAGTATTGTATTCACAAAGGTATCTTTTTATTTTTAATTGCATTTCATTAGGTGTCAGGATATAATATACGACAAAATTGCTTCTTTTTAGCAATATACCAAACTTCAGGTGCGGCAGTAGTTAGGAAAAGGAAATTATGATATGAAGATAAAACGAATTTCGGAAATCACGGCAGTGCTTCTCTTTATTGGATTTCTGCTCCTTTTGATCTTTTCTCATCGGCAGGATCTGTTTACCGACACGACGATGAATGCGTATAATACCGGTTGGACATACAGTTACCAGGATCAGGAGGGCGACACCATGCTTCCGGTCGATCTGGATGTTCCGAAAGATACGGAAGTGGTGCTTACCAATACGCTTCCGGATGAAGTGTGGGACGATACTGCAATTGTCTTTCGGACAAGGATGCAGAGTGTTAAAGTCTATGTGGAAGACCGACTGATCTATCAGTATCCGGATCAGGATCTGATCGGAAGAGAAATCCCCAGTGCATGGAACTTTGTCAGGCTGTCAGAGGGGGACGCAGGGCGGCAGATCCGGCTCTGCATCAGTTCGCCTTATACCAGATTCTCCGGGGTGATCAGCGGGGTTCAGTATGGAGAGTATAATAATCTTGTGACAGGGATAATCTCACAACAGATAAAAATACTAAGGATGAGTATTTTGATCGGGTTTGTAGGAATAGCTGTTGTGCTGATTTCTTTTGCGAACCGCAAATACAATATATTCACATGGCACAGGAATCTGGGAATGATACTGACGATTGTTGCTGTGTGGCTCTGCGGTGAATCCGGGATGCCGTCCGGAAAGGTAGGGCTGGAAGCATGGCATTATTTTTCATTGGTATCTCTGCTGTTCTGTCCTGTGTTTCTGACTGCTTATCTGTATGCCAGATGGAAAGATATCTGCGGGAAAATAACTGGAGTGTTATTTTATATCTGTTTCATTATTGCAGTGGGATGTCTTGTGTCCGCGGTGCTCGGCGGTCCGGATCTGATTGAATTGATTCCCCTTATGCATGGGATGGCAGGTATAACACTGACTTATGCCCTGGTGCTTTATGCTCTTGCAGTAAGAAGAAAAGAGGGAGATTACATCAGGTCCGAGCTTCTGGGTATACTGATTATCTTTTTGGCAGGGCTTGCGGAGATTGTGAGATTCTACCGCACGGATGCGATAATCGGAATCTTACTTCGGATATCCATCCTGATTTATGCGCTGAATCTGCTCCGAATCTGTGTGCTCATGCTTTACCGGAAAGTGAAAGAAAACAGGGAACTGGAGAGACGCCTGCTCAGGAGCAGGGCGGAACTGATGGCAAGCCAGATCAAACCGCATTTTATTTACAATACATTGAATTCTATCCGGACATTGATCAGGCTCGATCCGAAAGCAGCACAGCAGGCAGTTTATGATTTCTCCATTTATCTGCGCTCTAACCTGGATAATATGAAAGGCAGGGATCTGATCCCGTTTTCTGAGGAGCTCCGTCATATACGGGCCTATCTGGATATTGAGAAGATCCGTTTTGAAGAAAGACTGAATGTGGTGATGGATATACGGACGAGTATGTTTCTGGTGCCGCCACTGTCTATACAGCCCTTAGTGGAAAATGCGGTAAAACACGGGATCTGCAAAAGGATGTGTGGTGGTACGGTGACAATCCGCAGCTATGAGGAAAAGAATCTGTATGTGGTGGAAGTAGAGGATGACGGAGCAGGATTTGACGCGTCCAGTCTGAATCTGGACGATGATACGGATGGCGATGTCATATCTCCCGGAAGTGATACTGACAGCCATATCGGGCTGAACAATATTCGTTTCAGGGTGCACGAGATTACAGGAGGATCCCTGAAAATAGAGAGCCATCCGGGAGAGGGAACAAAAGTAACGGTATCTTTCGTGAAAACAAAAGTAAATGCGGTAGAATAAGAGGATCATATAAGTTAAATGCAAAAAGACGGAAGAGGAGATGAGACAGATGCGTGTCATGATTGTAGATGATGAAAGGCTGGCACTGCGTCAGTTTGTGATGGAAACGGAGGATATACCAGATATAGAGGTCGCCGGAGCCTTTTCCAATCCGCTTCAGGCGCTTGAATATCTGAAGGAAAATCCGGTGGAGGCGGTATTTCTTGATATTGAGATGCCTGAGCTGAATGGAATCATTCTCGCGGAGAAGATGCGTGAACTTTATCCCGATCTTGTGGTTATCTTTATCACAGGATACGAGCAGTATACACTGGATGCGCTGAAAGTGAAGGCGGATTATTATATGACAAAACCTTATGACGGCCGGGATATTAAAGAGGTGCTGGAGCGGGCAAAGCTGCTATCTGCCCGGCAGAGAAA
>DYCJ01000105.1 GCA_019418195.1 Clostridiales bacterium
CCCTCCAGCACAGGAGAGGTAAACACTTCTCCGACAGGAATATTGACGTCCGCCACACAGTTTTCGAAAATTGTTTCTTTCTCAGCGTCATTGAGATGATACAGTTTCACCCTGATGTCCGTCCGGTTCCTGCCTTTTCCTGTCACATGGACGTATTCCCCCTGGTCGAGAGCATCGATCATTGTCTGCTGTACTTTCTCATAGAGCTTCGCATCCAGTGTATTGATGCGGATCACTTCATCAAAGATATCCGGATATTTCTCTCCGATCTCAGGCACCGGATACGCCACGATAGTAAAGCTGCGTTCTTCCCCTTTGATATATTCGTTCGTAAGCTGCCCGGACCGGCTGTCATAGCTGACCGCCAGCTTCTTCTGTTCTTCATTGTAGGACGGAGCTTCCGGCACTGCCTTCGGTGAAAATGGCTTTTCCCCGAATGTCTCCATGACCGCCGGCCCCGCAAACTGCGCCGCCTGGTCTTTGTGCTGCTCATACACGGTGCGGGACACTTCCAGACGCCGCTCAATATACCTTTTATCCATAAAGAGCGCCTGATCCTGCCGGTGGTCGTATTCATACTGCCAGTTCGGCACTGCGCCGTAATATCCGATCTTGTGGTGCTCCCGCTTTGTGATGACACCGGAAGCCGCACGGTAAATGACAGGCTTAAGTCCCATCTGACGGAAATTCTCTATAGCAATACGGATCACCTTTTCAAAGCCGAGGCTGTAGCGGATATTTACCACTGATTTTTTTGACAGATCCTTCCCTGTATTGATAAAGCCGATGCGGTATCCTTCCGTATACACATCCGCCATCTTCCGGAGCGACTCCTCCGGCAGCGTACGCAGATGCCGCGCTGTCCCCAGCTCATTTTCCGTGATATACTCACCGAAGCAGTAAAGATATCTGTCATTGTCGAGATCTGCATTTTCAATGATATCGGCGGCAAATGAATATGCCGGATCGATCTGCTCCATGATGCGGTCTGCCAGGAATACATCGCAGTAATCGCTTGCATACCAGTAAATAATATCGCGGATTTCTTTTGTGCCCGGAACCGAATCACTTTCAAAGCTGTTATAAACTTCAATAAACAGCTCAAACAGAATCGTCAGATAATCTATCCTGTTTTCAAATGAACAGGGAATTCCCGAACGCATTTCTGTATAGAGCATACTCAGCAGCTGTCCCATTTCCAGCCCGAACTTCTCTGCTGCATAAGCCGGATTTGCATAGCTGCTGCCATAATGTTCTTCCAGAACGTCACTGTAAAGAATCTCATTGAGGCTCTTCATCTCCTCAACACTGTATCGGTTCCACTCGCCGCTTTCTACTTTTCGTCTTACATTTTCAAGCTCCAGTAAAAAAATAGCCACATCCTGGAAATAAGGCAGATACCGCTCCGGCACTGTCTCCTCAGAGACGATCCCGCGCAGCCTGCCGACCGCCAGGACATGGCGCTCTTCATACTGTTCGTTCTTCTCTTTCTGTATTTCTCTTATATCCATCTGATAAGACCTCCTTTTATCAGCTCAAGCCGCCTATGAATATTGCAAGAAAAAGGATTACTGACACAAAACCGGCCGGCAGCCCGATCTTACACGTCAGATAATTCCGTTCACGCTCACGGAACCCCCGGATTGCAAGACGGACTCCGTTAATGGACAGGACCAGAGACAGGACAGCCAGTCCTCCGATGATCCCGTGTGCATTTCCTCTTGCCATAAATGCATAAAAAATACAGCCTGCCAGGATAAGCAGCCCTCCAATGCTGTTTATGCAGGAAACAATTCCCATCCGGGAATGCTTGAAATTTGCCTGCCCGTATTTTCTTGCCCCTCTCTTTTTTCTTTCCTTATCTCTATGACGCTCTTCAGCGCTTTTTCCGATTCCGAACACGATGCTTTCTCCTTATCTGATTGCATATTGCAAATAGAATATATCCCAGCACACCTCCGATGGTATTGAGCAGGATATCATCCACGTCAAAACTCCCCACTCTTGTAAAAAGCTGTACGATCTCCACACACAGGCTCAGTCCCATACTGCAGAACAGGGTCTTAAAAAAACCTCTCGATCTGCTTGCCATGGAAATGAAAAAGCCATACGGGACAAAGATAAGTATATTGCCAAACAGATTGGCAAACACAGTAAATGTACCCAGCTGCTCCCTGTATGTGATAAAACGCCTGATTTCCTTGAAAAGTTCCAGATTGTACCTGTAATCCTCTGCAATCTCTGTTCTGCCATACCATTCTGCAACGAACAGAAAATAGATCAAAAATCCGACATATAATAAAAACAGGACTTTTCCAAACGCCCTGATAACACTCGTTTTTTTTATACCCAAGATAATTCCCCTGACACTTTGAAAAGGGGACCGGCCTGCTGCCGCCCCCTTATACTGTCTGTTCCCGATTAAAACGTAATCTCTTTTTTATGTTTCAGCAGATTAGCGCCGCTCACAATGGAAAGGACACCTGCCGTGATGCCGACTACCAGGATAATGATCCCGACCGCAATGTTTCCCGCACCGCTGTTCTTCATTGTCACATATGCCTTTTCCATATTCTGAGCCTCCTTATTTTACACCATATGTTTCATAGTATGTGTCGATTGCTGCCTTTAATGTATCATCAATGACAACTTTCCCGTTATATTCTCTGTTATACAGGCACTCTACCACTTCTTCCATCGTTACGATCGCAGCTGTATCAAATCCATAGAAATCCTTGATCTCATCCAGTGCACACTTTTCGCCGCCTTTTCCCACTTCCATCCTGTCCAGGGATACGATGAGCCCGACGATCGTCACATCAGCCGCAGCTCTCACCTTCGGCACTGTCTCCTCCATAGATTTTCCGGAGGTGGTCACGTCCTCGATCATGATCACACGGTCACCGTCTTTTAACTTGCTGCCGAGGAAACTGCCCTTGTCTGCTCCATGATCTTTCTCTTCTTTGCGGTCTGAACAATAACGAACTTCCTTTCCATACAGCTCACTGTATGCGATCGCAGTCACAACACCGAGCGGGATTCCTTTATAAGCCGGTCCAAAGAGAACGTCAAAATCATCGCCGTATTTGTCGTGGATCGCTTTCGCGTAGTATTCGCCCAGTTTCTTCAACTGGGAGCCTGTCACATACGCTCCCGCATTCATGAAGAACGGAGATTTTCTTCCGCTCTTTAAAGTAAATTCACCGAATTTGAGCACATCGCTGTCCACCATAAAATGAATAAATTCCTGCTTGTACTGTTCCATATCACAACCTCCTGTATAAATAAATACACCTCTGTATTCTCCTGTACAGGGCGCAGCACTCTCTGATTCTTTACAATTTTAACACAAGTCTTTCGTATTTTCAATTAAGAAAGGCACCTGTGCCTGCAAACGATCGAATCTATATGCTGAGCGGCAGCATGAGCTTCACTCCGAACCCTCCATACCCGCTTCTCGTGATCTCTGCCTTTCCTCCATGTGACTCCGCGATCTGCTTTACGATCAAAAGCCCCAGCCCGTGGCGCTGCTCTCTTGTATTCGTATCACATACCATGTAATGCGGCGCATGATTCAGTCTTTCGACTTCTTCTTCAGAAGCGCCCGTCCCGTTATCCTCCACTGAGATCACACAGTATCCTTTTATTTCCTCCACTGCTACATAAACAGTACATCCGTCCTCATTATGGTTCATACTGTTCTGGATCAAATTCGAAACCGCCCGCTTTATGAGTTCTTTATCTGCACAGATCCGGCAGACGGCAAGTTCCTCGTCCGTCTCCCACTCAATGGGATATCTTCCGTCCACGTCCATATTTATGAAATCCACTGCCACCTGCCGGACAAGGGCGACTGCATTGATCTCTTTTCTGACAATGGGCTGCATATTGTACTCCATCTTGGATGCCAGGTTCAGGTCATTGATGAGATTCTTCATCCTGCGGCTCTGTCGGACGATCGCGGATGCTTTCTTTCTGTCCTCTTCCCGCAGATATTCGGAAGCTTCGAGCTGCGCCGCATACCCCATGACCATAGACAACGGTGTGCGGATATCATGAGATACCCCTGCGATCCAGTTGGCGCGGGCGGCGTCTTTTTTTCTGAGCTGATATTTCTGCGACTGCAGCATTTCCGAAGTCTTATTCAGATGAAATGCCAGCTCTGAGAGTATACCTTTCTCTTTTAATCTGACCGGTTCACCTTCCGGCAACTTCCGGATGCCCTCCACGATCGGGCGCACTGAGCGCAGCAGACCGGAATTTGCCCCGATATAAATGAGCAGCACCAGTAAAATATTTCCCCCAAATACCATCAGCACCGTCACCGGAGCGCTCTCGATCATCTGGTAATCCCAGCTCGGATACATATGTTTCCAGAAGCTCTTCTGAGGATATCCTAGGATCATAAGCCCATCTTCTCCTGTTCCGGTAAATGTGGGGCAGTCGTCAATATATCCCCGCGTGAGTGATGCGATCTCCGATGCAGTATATTCGAGCGGCACTGTATCCGGCAGATTATCCGAGTGCCACAGCGCCTTTAGCATGGTGTTATCTATATAGACCGCCCAGATATTTTCGCTTTCCAGCTCTGTCTGCATCTCCTCCGGCAGAGTATATCCTTCCTCTCTCACTTCCATGGCTTCCGCCGCATCCTGTGCGGTTGTCCATGGTCTTCCGTTCGCAGAATGTCCCATCGTATATGCGATCAGAAATCCCATATTGAGCACCAGAAAGAGAAAAATACTCAGAAGCAGGATCAGGACAAATCTTCGGATCAATTTAGGAATGCTTTTCATTGTCTGTCATTTCCTTTCTATCATCAGCTTATATCCCAGCCCCTTGACTGTCACCAGCGAGACCGGCTTCGATGGATTTTTCTCGATTTTCTCCCGGATGCGCCGGATATGAGCCATGAGAGAATTCTCATATCCGTACGGGTTGTCTCCCCATGCCGCTTCACAGAGGGCATCGATCGTCACAATGCGTCCCGCATTGCGGTACAAAGCTGCCAGAATTTCATATTCCTTCGCGGTGAGCGGAATGCGCTCCCCCTCTTTTATCACTTCCGCGCGTTCCAGGTCGATCTCGCAGCCGCTCAATTTCACAAGTGGATCTTCATCTTTATAGCTCCTCCGGAGAATCGCTGCGATGCGGAAGAGCAGCTCCTTTGGCAGGAATGGCTTTACCATATAATCATCTGCCCCGAGCCCGAATCCACGAAACTTATCTTCATCCTCACCCCGTGCCGTCAGGAAAAACATCGGATAATCCCCCTTTTCTTTCAGCTTTTCCATCAGGTCGAAGCCGTCGCCGTCCGGGAGCATTACATCGAGGATGGCCAACTCAGGCGTGGATTTCTCCGCCTCTTTCAGCGCCTCCGCCACTGTACCCGCTGTCCGGATATTCTCATATCCGTCCTCTCTTAATATAGATACGACCATATCCAGCAGCTCCGGCTCATCGTCCACGAGCAGGATCTGCTTCCTCTTTATATAATCTGATAACATAGACATTTTCCTCCTTTTCCGGCAAAGCATCCCGGCGTCAGCATTTCCCCGTACAGGACCTCGCCGTTTTCAGGCTGCGGCACAGATCCCCGCCAGAGATATTGTAGCACAGCAGTCTCGCATTTTGTATCCTGCGCAGCAAATGTAAGGTAAATGTAAGACAGGGAGAAGATTGATGTAAGGTTCACCATTTATGATAAAGATACAGAAAATCAAAAGGAGATGTGTGATATGAATATAATCCAGACAAGAAACCTGACCAAATCCTACGGTGACTTTACCGCAGTCTCGAACCTGAACCTGCACGTTCCGAAAGGATCTGTGTACGGCTTCGTCGGACCGAACGGCGCGGGGAAGTCAACGACCATGAAAATGTTCCTCGGGCTCACCCGCCCGAGCAGCGGTGCATTTGTCATCGATAAAATGAGCTATCCCCACAACCGCGTAAAAATCCTGCGGGAGATCGGTTCTTTTATCGAGTCCCCCGCTTTCTACGGGAACCTTACCGGGGAAGAAAATCTTGACATTATCCGCCGGATCTTAAAACTACCGAAATCCACTGTGGCTGATGCATTGGAGCTTGTAGATCTCGCACCTTATAAAAAACGCCTTGCCCGTAAATATTCTCTGGGCATGAAGCAGCGGCTCGGACTTGCCGGCGCCCTTCTCGGCAGGCCGCCCATCCTGATCCTCGACGAGCCTACAAACGGATTGGATCCGGTGGGCATCCACGAGATCCGTACGCTGATCCGCTCCCTGCCGGACAAATTTGACTGTACGGTGTTCGTCTCTTCTCATCTTCTCTCGGAGATTGAGCTGATGGCAGACTATATCGGCGTATTAAACCACGGACATCTGCTCTTTGAGGGGACGCTGGAAGAGTTGAAAGAAAAAGCAGCTTTTGAGGGTTATCCCGACGATAATCTGGAGGATATGTTCCTCGCGCTGATCGAGGAAGACAATATAAGGCGGGGTGATGCGAAATGAGTTTCCGATTAGAATGTAAGAAGATCAGACGGACCGGTCTGACGGCTGCATTTATCGCAGGCAGCATCATAGCGGCGGCACTGCCGGTCATTAATACAGCCGCTCGTCCGGATACCTTTACCTCTATGGCGGGCTCGCCTGCCGTAGTCCTCGCGGGCGCCAATCTGCAGTTGATCTCCATGCTGAATCTCCTGCTCGTCACAGCCGGAGCCTGCATCCTGTACCACATCGAATATGCGGATAACGGGCTTCAGAAGATGCAGTCGCTCCCTGTCCGGGAGTCAGGACTTTTTATCGGGAAATGCGGGATTCTCCTGCCGTTTGTGCTTATGATGTTCCTCTTCGAGGCTGCTTCTCTGTGTTTCTGCGGATGGCACTGGCTGGACGCCGGAAAAGAAGAACTCATCGAAATGCTGCAGACTCTCGGGTTTACACTGCTCTTCACGCTTCCGGCAGCCATAATCGCCCTCGTGATCGCATCGGCATGCCGGAACATGTGGACCACACTCGGAATCGGAGTATTATGTATCTTTACGGCAACCATGCTCCCCACGGACAATTTTATCGTCTCCCTGTTTCCGTATGTCCTGCCGTTTCAGATATTGCCGGACATGGAGACAGAACGGGTGATCCATTATTGTATCGCCGCCGTGTGCGAGACTGGCATTGCATGTGCCGCAGAGTTTATTTACTTAAAAGTCAGGAGGTTGTTTGCATGAATATTTTTACATTAACAGCAGTTGAATTTAAGAAAATAAAGCGTTCAAAGATCCTGCTGATCCTGATCGCTGCCACGGTCATCCTGTGGTTACCGAACATTCTGAACGCGGATCTGAATTTCGATATGAGTGATATAGGTATCTCGCCGGAAAACAGCTTCTTCATCCAGGGATTCATGGGAATGGCGTGGTTTATCTATCCTGCAGTCATGGTCGTCACCACCGTTATTCTCGTCCAGACAGAACGGACAAATCACGGCATCCTCAAAATGCTCGCCCTGCCGGTCAGTACGCCTCTTTTGTGTCTTGCCAAATTCATCGTCCTGGCAGTGACCGCAGCGGCATTTATCCTGTTTATGACTGCCGGATACTATATCGCCGCGGCTGCCGCGGGAGCGCTGAATGACTACAGCTTCATCCTTGCCCCGGGCTATGTA
Source organism: Clostridiales bacterium (assembly GCA_019418195.1). Lineage (GTDB taxonomy): Bacteria > Bacillota > Clostridia > Lachnospirales > Lachnospiraceae > Mediterraneibacter. The sequence goes on from DYCJ01000105.1 coordinate 7,651, forward strand.
CTTCCTTTTGCCGGAAAGCTGTATCTTGCTTCTCTTCCTATGCTGACTGTGTTCTGGCTGATCGCTGTATGCATATCCACTCCCATATTTTCCGTGGGCGTGGGACTTGTCTCGATCGTACCAAGCGTACTCATCAACAATACGAAAGCCTGGTTTCTCTATCCGATGGGATACCCGTTCTATCTTGTAATGACAGAATATGGCGAGGTTGCAGAAAATATCGGGAAAAGCCAGATGGAACCACTTCCGTGGATCCCTGTTGCTATTGGAATTACACTGATCTGTTTACTGATTTCCTGCCTGTATTTCGGGCGGGCTGAAAGGAGATAATAGAATTATGAAAGAAAAAATATTAACCGCTGTAAGCACACTTATGATCTTTATTCCGTGGACGATCCTGCCTCTGCGCACATTTGACTGGGCGCTGGAGTCCCCTGCTGCTGAGATCATCGTATACAGTTATGCG
>DYCJ01000106.1:0-245 GCA_019418195.1 Clostridiales bacterium
CAAATATAACAGTCCAGTCTACGCATTCGCAAAGCCGCACTGTTTATTAAAAATACTTTTCTATTATATAGGAAACCGGAGGAAAAGCAAGGATGATTATTGTATTAAAGCCACATACGTCAGAAGAAAATATTACACGTGTTGAAAATCTGGTAAAAAACAGAGGTCTTGACACCCACGTAGTACGCGGTACCGAAATGACGATCATCGGGTGTATTGGTGATACCACGCTGATCGACCCCCGC
>DYCJ01000106.1:255-8085 GCA_019418195.1 Clostridiales bacterium
GAGGTAGACAGTTCTGTTGATAAAGTTATGCATGTGCAGGAGCCGTACAAACTGGCAAACCGTGCATTTCACCCTGAGGACTCTGTAGTTGATGTCTCGGGAGTTAAATTCGGAGGAGGACACCTCGGCCTGATCGCCGGTCCGTGTTCTGTAGAATCTTTCGAACAAGTCCTGGAGGTGGCTAAAGCAGTGAAAGCCTCCGGCGCCAATATGCTCCGCGGAGGTGCATTCAAACCAAGGACCAGCCCGTACTCCTTTCAGGGACTGGGCCTTGAAGGTCTCGACATCCTCTGTGCCGTCAGGGACGAGGTAGGGCTTCCGATCGTTACCGAGCTGATGTCTCCTCAGTATCTGGACGTCTTCAATGAGAAAGTAGATCTGATCCAGATCGGAGCACGTAATATGCAGAACTTTGATCTTCTCAAACAACTCGGCCAGCTCGACCGTCCGATCCTCTTAAAGCGCGGACTGAACGCAACTTATGAAGAGTGGATCATGTCTGCTGAATATATCATGGCTTCCGGAAACGAGAACGTCATACTCTGCGAGAGAGGCATCCGTACCTTTGAGACATATACACGCAACACCCTCGATCTCCAGAGCATTCCGGTGCTCCGCAAAAAAACCCATCTTCCGGTCGTAGTAGATCCAAGCCACGCCGGCGGAAAATGGTGGCTCGTTGAGCCGATGGCAAAGGCGGCTGTAGCTGCCGGAGCAGACGGTCTCATGATCGAAGTCCACAACAATCCGGAATGTGCACTCTGCGACGGAGCGCAGTCATTGAAACCAGAAAAATATAACGGACTGCTGCAACAGGTAAAACAGATTGCCGAAGTTGTCGGAAAAGTTCTTTAATTGATTCGGGGACGTAGTCAAACTGATTTTGACTACGTCCCCGAATCAAAACGAACCTGTCCCCCTTTAAATCAATTGTATCTACAGGAGTAAAAACTCATGAAATTAACAGTTAATTTAGGCGAAAATTCATATCCCATTTTTATCGAAAACGGTATTATCAAAAAAAGCGGCGAACATATTTCCCAAATCTTCAGCGGTCAGAAGATCATGATCGTCTCGGATGACAACGTATTTCCGCTGTATGGCCAGCAGGTGATGGACTCTCTGAAAGATTACGAGTGTCATTCCCTCGTCCTCCCACATGGCGAGCCGACCAAGAATTTTCAGTCTTTACCGAAAATTTATACAGCCATGCTGGATGCAAAACTCACGAGGAGCGACCTTGTCATCGCGCTTGGCGGCGGTGTGATCGGTGATCTTGCAGGATTTGCCGCTGCAAGTTATCTGCGGGGCATTAAGCTGGTACAGATTCCAACTTCCCTGCTCGCCCAGGTGGATTCTTCTGTGGGCGGCAAGGTAGCGGTGGATCTGCCACAGGGCAAAAATCTTGTCGGGGCATTTTACCAGCCGAAGATGGTGCTCATTGATCCTGATGTTCTTAATACCCTTCCTGAACATTTCATAAAGGACGGGATGGGCGAAGTCATCAAATACGGCTGTATCAAAGATGGCTCCCTTTTTGACAGACTCTGTGCGCACAGCTCTTTTGAAGACCTGAAACCCAAGCTGCCGGAAATCATTGCCCGCTGTGTCGACATTAAAAGAATTGTAGTAGAAGCAGACCAGTTTGATACCGGCGAGCGCATGCTCTTAAACTTCGGACATACGCTGGCGCATACGATCGAACAGTATTATAACTATGAGAGGGAAAGCCACGGAGAAGCCGTGGGGATCGGCATGTATCAGATCACCCTGATGGCGGAGGGGAAAGGTCTTACCGGCTCCGGGTGTGCGGATCAGATAAAGAAAGCTCTTGATATATACGGACTGCCGTCCTCCTGCGGACTGCCCGTTACTGATCTGACAAAAGCGATCACTCTTGACAAGAAAAACCTGAACGGGAAACTGAATGTCGTTCTCTTAAAAGAACTCGGCAGCAGCTATGTATATCCGACAGATATTTCCTTCTTCAACAAAGATGGGGCGATATGATCACCGCCCCATCTTTTCTATGACTATTTATCTGTTTTCTGATTTTTCTCTCATGCCTTTATATACTTTTTCCGCAGTCATCGGAAGCTCTCTGATGGTCACTCCCACCGCATTCTGAATCGCATTCGCAATAGCCGGTGATGGTGTATTGATAACGATCTCACCGATAGATTTCGCACCGAACGGACCTGTCGGCTCATAGCTGCTCTCGAATTCCACCCGGATGTTTCCCACGTCCAGCCGGCTGGGAATTTTATACTGCATAAAGGAATTACTGTAATTCTTTCCTTTCGGGCTATAGACTATGTCCTCAAAGAGCGCCATACCGATCCCCTGGGCAATACCTCCCTCTGTCTGCACACGCGCAAGGCTCGGGTTCACTACAGTCCCGCAGTCCACTACTGCCGCATAATCAACCATCTCAACCACACCGGTCTCCTTATCAATCTCCACCTCGGCAATACCTGCCATAAACGGCGGCGGAGATACCGGAGACGAAAATGCTTCGCTCGCAGAAAGTGCCTCATTGTTAAAACACATCACGCGATTTCCGATTTCTTTTCTCGTGATCGATTCTCCGGTCTTTAAATTGACCACTTCTGCCCCGTTGAATTCAACATCCTCAACAGGACATCCGAGATATTCCGCGCCTCTCTCACAGATCTTGCCGATCAGAGCCTCACATGTCCTTACGACCGCCATACCGGTCACGTAAGTTGTACTCGACGCATAGGAGCCGCAGTCATAAGGTGAGGTATCCGTGTCAACGCCATGGACAATAATATCCTTTATATCACAGTCCAGGCACTCTGCTGCCATCTGGGAAAGAATCGTATCGCAGCCTGTTCCCATGTCAGTCGCCCCGATCATCAGACTGTAGAAACCGTCATCATTTACTTTGATCGCGACAGACCCTGTATCCACACTTGAGATTCCTGAACCCTGCATTGCCATGGCTACTCCGACTCCGCGAACTTTCCCGTTGCCCATATCACGGCATGGATACTTGTCATCCCAGCCGATCATTTCTTTCGCACGGGCAAGGCACCGGTCAAGAGCACAGCTCTGTGTCTGTTCTCCGTAGTATGCAGGCATGACATCCCCCTCGCGGACCATGTTCATTTCTCTTAATACAGTCGGATCCATGCCGAGTACCTGAGCCAGCTCATTGACTGCAGATTCTACCGCAAATATTCCCTGTGTTGCACCATATCCCCGATATGCGCCGGCAGACATGACATTTGTATATACTACATCATAAGTGAAGCGGAATGCCTCTGCTTTCCCGTAAAGCGGGATCGACTTGTGTCCGGAAAGCCCTACTGTCGTCGGGCCATGCTCACCAAACGCACCTGTATTGGACAATGTATAGAGATCGATCCCTCTGATATGACCCTCTTTATCTGCTCCAAGACGGACATGCATCTCCATCTCATGCCGTGGTGAAGAAGCGATCAGTGATTCTTCTCTCGTATAGATAATTTTGGCCGGTTTTCCTGTCTTCCATGTAACAAGTGCCGGATAGACTTCCGATACTGATGTCTGTTTCGCACCAAAACCTCCGCCGATACGCGGTTTGATAACGCGCACCCTGCTCTTCGGGATATCCAGTGCATTGGCCAGGATACGACGCACATGGAACGGGACCTGCGTAGATGATACTACATTCAGCCTTCCGTATGTATCCAGATAGGAATACGTACGGAACGTCTCCATCATAGCCTGCTGGTTCGCCTTCGTATGATAGATTCTGTCGATCACATAGTCGCATTCTTCAAGAACTGCCTCAATATCTCCGCTCTCGCTCACATCATGCGCGCATAGATTTCTCTTATTATCGGCCCCTACCGGACAGAGGCTCTTCCAGTTATCTTCCGGATGGACAAGGATCGGATTGTCCTTTGCCTTTCTAAAATCAAGCACGGGTTCCAGCACCTCATACTTGATCTTGACCAGTTTCATTGCCTTTTTCACTGCTTCTTCCGATGTTCCTGCAACGATCGCCGCCGCATCTCCGACAAACCGCATCCGCTGGTCGAGGATCAGACGGTCATATGGGCTGGGCTCCGGATAGGTCTGTCCCGCCATTGTAAAACGTTTGTCCGGACAGTCCTTATATGTAAGGATACATTCAATCCCCGGCACTGCTTCGGCTCTTCCCGTATTGATCTCTTTGATCAGGGCATGGGCATGGGGACTTCTTATGATCTTCACGATCAGACAGTCCGCCGGCGCAAGATCATTGGTATAAACTGCCTTTCCGGTCACAAGCGCTTCTGCGTCTACTTTCGGGACAGCGTGGTTTACCACACGCATATTTTTCCTCTCTTCTGTCACGCTCATGCCTGCGCCTCCTTTCCGGAATTCTCCTTCTGTACAGCCATATATTTCCGGATTGCCCGGAGCTGGCTCATATATCCGGTGCAGCGGCAGAGATTTCCCGCAAGATACTCTTTGATCTCCTCCAGATCCGGATCTTCGAGCTCTCTTTTCATCGCCAGTACATTCATAATAAATCCGGGGGAGCAGAAGCCGCACTGCTCGCCGCCTTCAGCCGCAAGAAACCTTCCAAACTCAGCAGCTTCTTCCTCCACACCTTCCAGTGTAGTGACTTCGTGACCGTCTATACCCGCTGCAAGTACAGAACAGGACAGTCTTGATCTTCCGTCGATCCACACTGTGCAAAGGCCGCAGTTTGTCGTCTCACACCCGCATTTCACGCTCTTGCACCCGAGGTCTCTCAGCACGCCAAGGAGCACTGTGTCCGCTCCCACTTCAGCAGTTACCTGTTTCTTATTTAATGTAAACTGTATTTCCATCCTATCGTCCCTCCGCCAGAATCGAAGTCATCTCACGCCGGATCAGCACCTCTGCCAGATGCCGCCTGTATTCGGCGCTGCCGCGCATATTTGATCCATATGTAAATTCCGACGCAGCCTGTCCGGCATAATCAGCGATCATCGCTTCAGAGGCATCCGCCGGGATCTCCCACTGCTTTTCAAGAAGTGCCGCTTTCATCGGTCTGGCCCCCACGGAAAAATACCACGTCTCCTTGCCGTGCACCATTCCGGTCACAACAGAACAGGCGATCACCGGAAAGTCCGTCTTCGTCTGACGGATGGATGCATAGCGGAACTGTCTCTTACTTTTTCTCACAATGACCGATAAGAGGATATCCTTGTCCGGTTTCCGGTTCACAAACTCTGACAGGCGGATCGTACCTCCGTCATAGAGCTCTACAAAAGTATCCAGTGCAAGAAATGCTGTCAGTACATCAGAGAATCCGAATCTGCCGTAAATACTTCCGCCGATAGTCGCCTGATTACGGAACTGTACTCCGACAATGTGACGGACACACTCGGCAATTCCGTCTCCGCACAGATCTTTCAGTGCCTCACACTGTTCAATCTGTCTTAATGTACACATAGCACCAATCCTGATCACATTTCCTTCATCTTCGATCTGGTCAAGCCCCAGACCTGACAGGTCAATTACCGTCTTGACCCGGGCATTTCCGAGACGCATCCACATCATGCCTCCCATCACCCGGCTGCTGCGCGCCTGATTCAGCTCATACGCCTCCTCCAACGACTTGGGTTTCACATAGTTACCGATCGTAATCACAACGGCTCTCCTTTCTTTACTGACATCTGCGAATAAATCCCTCTGCGTGTAAACGTGAAAAAGTAACAGTTCCATGGCTGAACTGTTGCGTAAAAAAAAGTGCAAATGAAATTTTTGTCATTTACACCTGAAGCTTCTGTATTTTATCATGAATATATTTAATTGTCAAAGGATGTCGGCATATTTCTGCCAAACTGCTGCCGACTGATGCTTTTATTATGAATTGACCGCTGGTTGATCGCTTTTCAGACACCTGTACAATCGCTTTTCAGATAACAGTTGACACATCGGCATACGGGTGTTATGATTTTTTTAAATAATGAAAGGCAGGATAGAGGTCGCATTTTTCATGAGTATGATGGCGGATGTATCAGGAACAGAGGAAATCATCAGAAAGGGGAAGATGCCGAAAGGATAAGGAGCCTGAAGCCTTATTCTTGGGCATGCCGCTAAGAACGGCATGACTGTCATCGCAGGATGGAGAGCTATCTGATATACGAAAATGTATATTTTGAGACGGCGCATCTTGCCGTTTCTTTTACTGTACAGCATATTTTGTATATACAAACATTCCACATTATAAAAAGGAGGAAGAAAGAATGGCAATTTTCAAAGGTGCAGGTGTAGCAATCGTTACTCCAATGAAAGAGAATCTGGAGATCAACTATGATAAACTGGATGAGATCATCGAGGAGCAGATTGCCGGCGGTACAGACGCTATTATCATCTGTGGTACTACAGGCGAGTCCGCAACCATGACAGAAGCTGAGCACAGCGAGGCAATCCGCTTTGCGATCGAGAGAGTAAATCACAGAATCCCGGTTATTGCCGGAACTGGTTCAAACTGTACAAGGACAGCGATCGAGCTCTCCAGGGAAGCAGAGAAAGACGGCGCTGACGGACTGCTTCTTGTAACGCCGTATTATAATAAAGCAACACAGAACGGATTGATCGCACATTATACCCAGATCTGTAATGAAGTCCAGATCCCGGCGATCCTCTACAATGTGCCAAGCCGTACCGGATGTTCCATCCAGCCGCAGACTCTGGCGACACTTGTAAAGAATGTAGACAACATTGTGGGCGTGAAAGAAGCTTCCGGAAATATCGGAACCGTAGCCGAGATCATGCACCTGTGTGACGGAAACATCGACCTGTATTCAGGAAACGACGATCAGGTCGTACCGCTCCTCTCTCTTGGAGGAATCGGTGTGATCTCCGTACTCTCAAACGTAGCTCCTTCCTATGTGCATGACATGGTTTACAAATTCCTGTCGGGCGATATTGCAGGGAGCGCAAAGATGCAGTTAGACGCTATCCCGCTGATCAATGCACTTTTCTGCGAGGTCAACCCGATCCCGGTAAAAGCTGCAATGAACATGATGGGCAAAGAAGTCGGCCCGCTGAGAGCACCGCTGACAGAGATGGAAGACGCACACAAAGAAGTATTAAGAAAAGCAATGGCAGATTTCGGGCTGCTGTAAAACACAAAAGAATTATAAACGGGGACACCCTAAAACTTAATTTGGGACGTAGTAAAATTTGATTTTACTACGTCCCAAATCGCGTTCTGCCCTGTCCCTTTCTGGCTATTTTCTTGTCTTTCCGTAATTGATCAGACCCACTACTCCCGGACCTGCATGAGTTCCGATGCTCGGGCTCACATCATTGATTATTACATTTGTAAATCCGAGTTCTTTTACCATATCAGCCACAGCTTTTGCATCGTCTATACAGTCTCCGTGAAGAACCGCAACCATCCTGTCCTTTCCGTAGGAATCCAGATCCAGCGACTCTTCCAGCCTGGCCACCAGTGTCTTAAGAGATTTCTTGCGTCCTCTCACCGTTCCGTCTGACTTCAGCTCGCCGGTGGACGTCACGACCAGGATTGGCTTGATATTCACAAGGCTTCCCACAACTGCCGTGGTTTTGGACACACGTCCGCCTCTCTGCAGATGGTACAGATCATTTACCGTGAAAGATACATTTACATGATCTCGCTCCTCCATCAGGATATCATAGACTTCCTCCATGCTCTTTCCTTCTTTCCAGAGCTCTACCGCACGGTAAACGGACACTCCCTCACCCAGGGATGCATTCAACGAATCAAACACCATGATCTTCCGATCCGGATAATCTTCCAGCAGCTCATTTGCCGTCATGACAACATTGTTGCAGCTGCCGCTTAATGCACTG
>DYCJ01000107.1:0-3894 GCA_019418195.1 Clostridiales bacterium
GTGTGTCATAGCGCAATGCCGTGCGCCGGATTCCGGCAGCCTCGAAGTTGGCAACCTCCAGGATCACCCTTTCTGTCTTAGGAAGGATGGAATCCTTTGCCCCGCCCATGACTCCTGCAAGTGCAACCGGTCCCTCGGAGTCCGTGATCACAAGATCGTCATCACAGAGTGTGAGTTCGTTGTCGTTTAAGAGAAGCAGCTTCTCTCCTTCGGACGCATGTCTTACCACGATGTGGTCTGTAATGTTGTCCGCGTCAAATGCATGCGTCGGATTTCCGACAGCAAGCATGACATAGTTCGTGATATCCACAAGCGCGTTGATCGGACGCATTCCCGCTTTCCAGATCCGGTTCTGCATTTTGTACGGTGAAGGCTTGACGCTCACGCCGGACATCTCAACGCCGATGTATCTTGTACATCTGTCCGGAGCTTCGATCTCAACCCGGAAATCAGACTGAACGTCTGTCTCAAAAGGTTTGATCTCCTTGAGAGGCAGGTCGTAGAGTGCTGCGATCTCACGTGCGATCCCGTAATGTCCCCAGAGATCCGGTCTGTTCGTCATTGATTTATTGTCAATCTCGAGAAGGATATCATTCATATCCAGCGCATCGGCAAGAGAAGTACCTGCCGGCACGTCAAATGCAGACAGATCCAGGATTTCTGCCTCCTGCTCTGCAGGGAACAGCTCTCCCAGCCCGATCTCATCGGAAGCGCAGATCATACCGTATGACTCAACTCCGCGAAGTTTGGAGTTTTTGATCACTACCGGCTCGCCTTCCCCGTGCCAGCGGACAACCGCGCCCGGGCAGGATACGGCAACGCGCATCCCCTCTTTCAGGTTGATGCCGCCGCAGACGATATCCTTGATCTCTCCGCCGCCGATATCTACCTTGCACACTCTTAATTTGTCCGCATTGGGATGGGGTTCGATCTTTTCGATGACTCCCACCAGCATATTGTCAAAACGGCGTGCCAGATCTTCCACGTCCTCCACTTCCACTGTGGACATGGTCAGGTCATACGCCAGTTTTTTCAGATCCGCATCCTCCGGAATATTCACATAATCCTTGATCCATGATAATGATAACTTCATTTTTCCTCTCCTTATCTAAACTGTTTCAGGAATCTTAAGTCAGCGCTATGGAACAGTCTCACATCATCCACACCGTAACGCATCATAACAAGTCTGTCCAGACCGATGTTTACATAGAATCCTGTGTACTCATCCGGATCCAGTCCTGCTGCTCTGAGCACGTTCGGATGCGGAGAACCTCCCGGCATTACCTCGATCCAGCCCACATGCTTGCAGACGCTGCAGCCTTTTCCGCCGCATACCTGGCACTCCATGTCAATCTCAAATCCCGGCTCCACAAAGGGGAAGAAACCGGAGCGCATCCTTACCGGCACATCTCTTCCGAAAACTTTGCTCAGGATGCTCTGGATCATTACCTTTCCCGATGTAAATGTAATATCCTTGTCCACGATAAGAGCTTCATACTGGAAAAATGCCCTCTCATGATGTGAATCTGTGGTCTCATTCCTGTACACACGTCCCGGATATACGAAACGATACGGAGGTTTGTGTGTCTGCATGTAGCGGACGCTTCCTCCGGTCAGATGCGGACGCAGGCAGAGTTTTTCGTTCGTGCTTCCGCTGTCGTGTCCCTCCAGCCAGTAAGTGTCCATGCTCTCGCGGGCAGGATGGTTCGGCGGGAAGTTCAGTTTGTCAAAAGCGTACATCTCGCTTGTGATCTCATCTTCCTCGAAAATCTCAAATCCCATAGAGCGGAATGCATCGTTCAGGTCATAGCACATCTGTGTGATGGGATGAAGTCCGCCCGCGGACGGCATGATTCCCGGGACAGAGCAGTCAAAATCAGGGGATACTTCCGAGGCCTTCAGCTTCAGTTCCATCCTCTTTTCATCGATCAGTTCTTTGACCTCATTTTTTGCCTGATTCAGAAGTTTTCCCATCTCAGGACGAAGGGACACATCCAGCGTCGGGATCTCTTTCATCAGAAGGCTCAGGGAGCCCTGCTTTCCGATATATGCGCTCTTCACATTCTGTAATTCGCCTTCACTCACCGATTCAGAAATCTTGTTTCTTGCTTCTGATAAAATGCCGTTGATTTTATCTTTCATTACACTTCTCCTTTCCTATTTAAGGCAGTCACCCGCCGAAGCCGTTAATTCTCCATAAACAAAAACATCGTCGCCTGTCATTTCGACAAGGGACGATGTTGATCGCGGTACCACCCTGTTTCCCGCATATCATATGCGGACACTCAAGTCTGTGTAACGTACAGTCTACGGTACTTCCTACTTATTTCAGAAATACAGCTCCCGTGGGAAATTCGATCCCCATCTGAACTAAAGAAAACTTTCAGCCGGTGATTTTCTCTCTCTGATAGAAAATGGTTCTCTACTTTACACGATCATAGCTTTTTATTCTTTGTTATATTGCGGCTGTCTGGCAGCCGAATCACTCTTACATTTTATCACAGGTTTACTTTTTGTCAATGCCGAATTCTCTAATGATCCCAAAAGAACTTCTCCAGTAATGCGTTCAGTTCTCCACCGAGAAGAATGATATACATGCATCCGTAAAGCCAGAGCATGATGAGCACGATCGTAGTCAGACTCCCGTACATAGTAGAAAATCCGGTAAATATATCAAGATATATAGAAAACACAAACGAGATCAGCTGCCATCCCAATGCCGTGACCACAGCGCCGGGAAGCTGTTTCCGGAGAGTGGTCTTTGACTTGTGTTTCCGGTTAGGGAGAAATTTATATACGAGATCCCAGAATACGGTCAGTACAATGAGCGTCAACAGTGTCCGTATGCGCATGATAAAATCAACTACTTTGATCAGGAATGGAATGTGCTCATACACCATTGTACTGATACTGTTTCCAAACACAGAGATCACGAGCGAAAGCATGATCGCAAGAAGGAATATCACTGTATACAGCGATGCCCTGAGTCTCAGGTAAAAATAATTCCGCGTCTCGGTATTAGAGTAGATCTCATTGAGCCCTGAAGTGACTGACAGCACCCCTTTTCCTGCTGACCACAGTGCAACAATAACTGTTACCGGCAGCATTTTCTTTAAATTAGTAGACAACTGTATCAGGATACTCTGTATACCTGATGAGACCGAATCCGGGAACACCCTGCTTACCACGTTCAGCACATCGCTCATCTCCACCTGGGTAAACTGTACCATTGACAGAAGGAGAAGGAAGATTGGGATCAGTGAAAGTACGAAAAAATAAGCCGCCTGTGCCGCGTAAGCGCCGGTGTGGTGCGCGTTCACTGTTACCATTATTCTTAATATCTGATTTTTAATCTTGCTTTTCTTTTCCATAACAGCACTCTTTCCGGAACTTTCTGATCTGTAAGCGCAATCACCGGGACGTACGAAAGCATATTTCCCGATAAGCGGTCGCCAGGTCCCGGCCAGGCCCGGACTTTGGCTCGTCACACTAGCAAAAAGCGGCCGTACAAGACGACCGCCTTTATCTTTAGTAGTTCACCCAAAATGCCGGTCCTGTATTTTGAGTCCTAGCCGCAGCCAGGTGGGCAACCGCATCTGCTTTTCTGTCGTCCACTGCATATCGGAGGCCTGACATATTACAGAAATATAGGAATCCCGTTTAAACAAATGTAGGTTCAAAATTACAGGGTTGTCGCACATCCCAGGTTAACTTCTCTGTTAACTCTACAAGTATTATACTCCAGTTGTATTGTTTTTACAACTGAATATTTTTCCAGAACAATAGAGCGGCTTCCGCACGGCTGAAATTCTATTCCGTTCTGATCAGGGAAAACTCCGACAGTTCGATTGTTGATGCGGAAGTCTCTGTTCCGGCAATCGCTCCCATTGATAT
>DYCJ01000107.1:3904-8069 GCA_019418195.1 Clostridiales bacterium
CCAGGGCAGCATTCATATCTGTTGTCTCATTCATTGTAAAATCTACTGTAACCTCTTTTTCCTGGTCTTTTTCCAACGCTATGTCCGCTCCGCCGTACCATGTATAGCTGGGGCTGAGCATGGCAAGTTTGATCGTCCTCGCCTCTGAAGATTTTGCCTTGAACGTAACTTTATAGTGAGCGCCCTGTTCCAGAACGATTCCGTTCTGTTTGAGCTGTACATTCCAGTCCTCGGTTCCCACATCAGTAATATTGTATACTGCACGGCCGTTCTCAAAAGAAACCTCCGCCGCTCCCGGAGCGGTAACCGCATTTTCCCATCCTTCATTTCCAGAAGCAAAATCACTGTTTACCAGAAGATTTTCTCCTGCCGGCTGTTCACTGATATCCGGTGCATCGATCTTTTCAAGATTGATATTGTCAATGCAGATACGGTGATTTTCTGTTATCTGATTTCCATCGACAGCTCCCATGGATATACTGAGAACGGCCTTCGGATCCGTCTCACCTTTCATCTGGAATACGATCTCATATGTATTGTAATCTGTTCCCAGATCAACGATCTTCTCTCCCGAATACGGCGTCCAGTCGTCATCAGAAGAGCCGTCTCTCTGGATCGCAAACATCAGTTTTCTCTGTATGCTTGCCTTGGCGTCAAGAGAAAGTCTGTACCACTGTCCCTTTTCAAGCTCCACATTGTTCTGTTTCAGCTGGATCTTCCATGCAGCGTCTCCCGTATTGTTGATCGAAAAATCAGCCGCGTTGTCTTCATTCAGGCTGTCTACCACATAAGTAACATCCGATGAGATACTGCTGTCAACATAAGGTTCGTATCCGGAGAATCCGGCATTAAAGCTTCCGTTTTTGATCAGGCTGTCCTCTTCGATACGCACATTGTCAACATAATATATTCCGGGCTCTTCAAAACAGAATGCAAGATTCGTATCTGAGGGTTCTGTATCCAGCGTCAGTTTATAATCATATGCACTCTCTGCGCCGGTCAGCTCAGCCGTGTATTCCTTACCGGCAGCTTTTACCATGATATTCTTTCCTGCTTCTCCCTCTGCCGTAAAACTCATTGCATATGTGTTGCCTGCGGACAGTGCCAGGTCACTCTGTGATACAATGACCGGATTATCCGCCGATGTTCCCTCCGGAGCATTTACCATCAGTCTCCGTATGTTATTCTCATTGGTAACACTTACTTCCGCTCCGCCATTTTTCTGTACATCCCAGTATCCGAGACGCCCTTCTCCTTCCTGGAAACTGCCGTTGTACACATAGTTTCCGTCGGCAAGGATCCCCTTGTCCCCTTCAGTAATTTCTATATCTTTGATTTTCTTCAATGACACGTTGCTGATCCGGATTCCTGCAGTTGACCCTGCCGCACCCATATTGAATTCCAGACGTCCGTTCGCATCATCGCTGTCTGTCATGGTAAATTCAAACGTATATGTCTGTTTTTCCGGTGTCAGGTTTACCACCGTATCTTCCAGATAACGCCGGAAAGATCTGTCAGGCGCAGATACGCCTACTTTCATTGTTCTGTCCGTATCTGCATATGCATCAAAGCAAAGCTGGTATACACCGCCCTGTTTCATGGGGAGATCCGGCTGCACAAGCTGAACGCTGTAGTCCACTGTACCCGCATTTACAGTATTTACTGCAATGTCATTGTCACCAATCTCAGCTTCGGCTTCGCCGCCCAGTGCTGTAAGGAATATCCAGTCTTTATCATCCGTCAGGTCTTCTTTTTCGGAGAAATCCCCATTGATAATATAATTCCCGTTTTCATCGGGATCTCTGAGAATCACTTCTTCTATCGGCTTTGTAACATTTTCGTCATAACTGTCTTTCTGATATACTTTCACATAGTCAATATAATATGCCGAATTTGCAATATCTGTCGTCTCGTCCGGATTGCCGGGCCAGTTTCCGCCGACTGCAAGATTCAGGATAATATAAAATGGCTGATCAAACGGAGCGGGATATGTAACTTCTCCCTGTCCTTCTGTTGCAGAATACCAGTTATCCTCTGTGTGAATCAGTTTTCCATCAACGTACCAGCTGATTTTCCCCGGTTCCCATTCCACGTCGAACACATGATATTCGTCTGAGAATGTTCCTTCCTCTAAAGTATAACTTCCCTGGCTCTCGCTGTGAGGATTTCCATAGTGTATAGTTCCATATGAAGTATCCGTATCATTTCCGAGCACTTCCATAATATCAATCTCACCGCACCGCGGCCACTGTCCGTACAGATTTTCATTTGTCGGCATCATCCAGAATGCAGGAAGGAATCCCTGCCCTTCCGGAACTTTCACTCTCGCTTCAAACAGTCCGTATTTGAAGTCATGTTTATTCTGTGTATTTACACGCCCGGAAGTATAAGACACACTTCCGTCTTCATTCTCCTTCTCTACAGGTTTCAGCACAAGGCTTCCGTCCTCAATATAAATATTTTCCGGTGAATCCACATAGGACTGGAGCTCATTATTCACCCATCCCGGATCATGGAGTTCCACATTCCAGTCGTCTCGGTTGAGAGTCTCCCCTTCGAATTGGTCTTCCCACTTCAGATTATATCCTTCATAGGACAGATCTGTATCCTGTTCCTGATCTTTAGTTTCCGTCTGGTATGTAATCACTGCTTTCAATGTAACTTCCTCACCGTCTATCGTAATCGTCTTTTCAATCTCTTCCGTTTTCTCTTCTGCGGTCTTTTCTCCGGGTTCTGCTGCTTTCGCAGTCATAGATGTCGGAAGAAGTGTTCCTGCCATTGCCAGCACAAGCAACAAAGAAAGTAAATTCCTGCCTTTCCGCTTTCTTACCACAGCAACAACACCAATGATAATGCACAAACTTGCGGCGCCTGCGATACTCCAGGGTACTATATTGGCTGTATCTCCTGTCTGCACTGTTCCTGTATCTCCCGTCCGGTCTCCGCTCTGCTGATCAGACAGACCGCTGTCTTCAGAGCCTGTCTTTTGCACAAGTCTGACCGTGCTTTCTCTGGTTTCTCCGACATCTACACTTTCAATCTGTGCTTTCCACTGTTCCGGCGCTGATATTCCGTCTTCCGTCAGATAGCCGTCCGGAATGTTCCCGCTGATCTCAATATCGGTCAGTATATCATCCGATGCATTGTATATTTTTATTGTCTCATTAATCGGGTCTGTACTGCTGTATTCCGTCTTATCTGTTTCAATGGAAAATACCGGTTCCCCGGCTTTTGCTGCTGCCATTACCGTAGTATTTCCCAACAACACTGCAGCAACAGCTGCAAGTATCCCGACTGTTATTCTTTTTTTCTTCGTCATTTCTGCACCTCCTCACTTAATTTTTTCACCAATGCTATGATTCTCCCCGCACATTCGCGGATCTCTTTCTCTGTCAGCTCACCCTGCGCATATGCCTGCCGGATATTCTCGTCGTCATCACAGTTCCCGGGCATAATGATATCATTTCCGGCAGCCGCACATTTCCACGGGATACTTCCGTCTTCCGGCACTGTCGTGTTCCAGTCTGACATAATCACTCCCTGAAATCCCCACTCTTCCCGCGCAACGACCGTGCAAAGATCACGGCTGTTTGCCGCGTGTACTCCGTTGATCAGATTGTAGGAAGACATGATCGCCGCCGGGACGCTTTCTTTTACCGCGATCTCAAAACCGCGTAGATAGATCTCACGGAGCGCCCGCTCAGAAACACAGGCATCCACTCCCATCCGGTTATCTTCCTGATTATTGCAGGCAAAATGCTTGATCGTCACACCGCATCCTGTTTTATACTGCACTCCCCGGGTAACTGCGGAGGCGAGAACTCCCGAGAGGAGCGGATCTTCCGAGAAATATTCAAAGTTACGTCCGCAGAGAGGATTTCTCTGGATGTTCATGCCGGGCGCCAGCCAGAGGTCTACATGGAATTTTCTCATTTCTTCCGCAACCGCACGTCCGAACTCAGTGAGCAGTTCAGGATCCCATGTCTGTGCCAGGGCAGTGCCTACCGGGAATGCCGTACAGTACTGATAATATGTATCCGCGTTTTTGTGAATTTTCATTGGCTCCAGAAATCCGTTTTCAAGAGATCCGAGAACACCGGTTCCGTAGACGGAGTCTGTCTCCTTATCGACCTGATAACTCTGTCTGAGCCTTAAACCCGCCGGT
>DYCJ01000108.1 GCA_019418195.1 Clostridiales bacterium
GACCGGGACTGTGTCGTCTGTTTCCCCTTGGAAGGTATTATGAGAAAAACGGATTTAAGTATTTCATCCAAATCCATGAATGTTCACGGCAGGACCGGGGAAAAGTCAAGATCAAAAAGTGGCTCGGGATCCCGAATCTGAAAGCCTATGAGAGTTATATTATGGAGTGGCATGATTTCCTAAATGAATGTGAGGATGCACTGGAGTCATTAAATGATGATAATACAAGGATCCTGACGCTCTATGTACTCCGGAGATTTTATGAGACATCCTATATTTCTCAGGATGACAACGGGTTCTATGAGGAGTTCCGTGCACGGATGACCGAGGCAAGAGCAAAATTGGGCATGGAGCCTAAATGAGAGTGTACACGGATTTGCGAAAGATAAGACGGAAAGAGAGATAAAGGACAGGAGAGAAAGTGAATGAGATTATTTCCCACATTGAAAGGTTATAAACCGGAGTATCTTCCCAAAGATATCTTTTCGGGGATTATTATTGCAGCAGTATCGATCCCGATTGCTATGGGATATGCGCAGATTGCGGGTCTTCCGGCTGTGTACGGCCTGTACGGATCCGTGCTCCCGATTCTGTTTTTTGCTTTGTTTTCAACTTCAAGACAATTTATATTTGGCGTAGATGCAACTCCGGCTGCGATCGTAGGCGGTGCAATCGCAGCGCACGGATTTGTAAGCGAATCGGAGCAGGCGATGCTATATATCCCGCTGGTCGCACTTTTTACAGGTCTGTGGCTGGTCCTGTTCTATTTCCTGAGAGCAGACAAGATCGTAGATTTTATCTCAACTCCGGTCATGGGAGGTTTTATCAGCGGCATTGCCGTTACGATCATTTTGATGCAGGTGCCGAAACTGATGGGAAGTCCTGCCGGACGGGGAGAGTTCCTGGAACTGGCAAAGCATATCTGGAATTCTCTTCCATATATAAACTGGCTGTCGTTTGCCATGGGAGCAGGGGCGCTGGTGATCCTTATTCTGGCAAAGAAATATATCCCCAGGTTTCCTATGGCCATCATTATCATGGCGCTGGGTGTACTTGCCACAGTCTTTTTCCATGTGGATGAAAAAGGCGTGATCCTCTTATCAGCCGTAGAGCCCGGACTGCCCGGTTTCTTTGTCCCGCAGTTCCACCGTGTGGATCTGACTCATGCCGCCGGCAGGGGGCTTATGGTGGCTGTCGTTGTCATGGCAGAAACACTGCTGGCAGAGAACAGTTTTGCCGTAAAGAACGGATATAAGCTGAATATCCGTCAGGAAATCCTTGCCTGTGCGGCCGGAAATCTGGCAGCAGCGGCACTGGGATGCTGCCCGGCAAACGGGAGTATCTCCCGTACATCTATGAATGAACAGTACGGTGGAAAAACGCAGGGAGTCTCAATCGCTGCAGCACTTGTGATGGCAGTGATCCTCCTGACGGCAACAGGCTTTATCGGGTATCTTCCCGTTCCGGTGCTGACCGCGATCGTGATTTCCGCACTTCTCAATGTAGTAGAGGTTCATCTGGCTGTCCGTCTCTTTAAAGTGAGTAAATCTGAGTTTTATATCTTCATTGCAGCCGGGATCGGTGTGCTGTTCATGGGTACGATCTATGGTGTCCTGATAGGTATTATCCTTTCTTTTGTTGCCATGATACTCAAAGCTACCAATCCGCCGAGGGCATTCCTCGGTATGGTGCCGGGCAAATCAGGCTATTATGATTTTGGTAAGAACCGGTTCGCATATCCGATACGTAATGTACTCATCTATCGTTTCAGTGAAGATATGTTTTTTGCGAATATCAAAGTGCTCCAGAATGATATCGAGAATGCTGTCAAAGATGACACGAAAGCAGTCATCATAGATGCGGAGGCGGTCAACAGTATTGACTTTACTGCAGCAGATGCGATCGAAATGCTTTCCGACAGCCTGGAAAAACGCGGAATCCGTTTCTATATCACAGGGCATACAGATGTGATCAACAGGCAGATGCGGCATCTGGGGATCGGGCATCTGATCGATGACGGGAGAGTACGGCGTACGATTCTTGCCGCACTGAAAGATGCAGGGATTGAAGTGCCCTGCAGACTGGATATGCCCCAGGAGGATATCGTCAGACTGGAGAGACTTGGCGACTGTGCATACCCGCAGGGAGAGGAAAATACACTTGAGGAATTTGTATGGGCCTTTGGCAAAGATTCTGAAAAAGAGATCGAGAAGAGGGCACTTTATGTGATCAGTCTGATCAGGACAATGGATGACGTGGTAAAACTGTCAGAACAAGGCGTGGACAAGCTGATAAGCTCCTGGGGATTTCTGGGAAATCTTGATGAAGATCTCCTGCTCCGGTCCATCGAAGAGCATATCGGCGATTTTCCGGAACAGCTGTCCGGAGAGGAAGAGCAGATCGCCGGCCTGATCGATAACCGGAGGAAGAGACTCCGGGAAAAACTTTTGAATGAACATCCCGAAATGACTGAATATCTGGAAGAAAGCAGGGAACACAGGATCACTGCTTCCTCTGCTTCTCTTTCCATCCCAGAAGCAGTGCAGAGTTTATAATGACCAGAACGGAACCGGCGTTATGTACCAGCGCGCCTACGACCGGATTGAGGATTCCGGTTATGGCAAGGATGATCGCTGCAAAATTCAGTGCCATAGAGAACGTAAGATTCAGGCGGATCGTCGTCATCATCCTTTTGGCAAGCCGGAGAAGATGGGGAAGTTCCCGAATATCATCATTTACCAGGGCGATATCTGCCGCGTCCACCGCAATATCACTTCCGATCTTACCCATGGCGATGCCTACACAAGCTTTTTTTAGTGCCGGCGCATCGTTTATTCCGTCTCCGATCATACAGACAGGCTGCTTCTGCTGTTCATACGAATCGATCCGGTTCAATTTGTCTTCAGGCAGACAGTTTGCGTGCAGTTCACTGATATGGAGCTGCCGGGCGATGTGTCCGGCAGCATTTTCGTGGTCTCCCGTCAGAAGAACGGGAGTCACGCCGCAGGCTTTTACGGCGGCTATCGTGTCTGCTGCATTCTGACGCAGTGTATCGGAGAGAGCGATAAAGCCGGCGCTTCTGTTGTCCACTGCAAGGTAGATGACAGTGCAGCCTTTCTTGAGAAAAATCCCGGCTTTTCCGGTCATTTCTTCTGAGAGAGAAATATTATTCTCAGCAAACAGTTCAGGATTTCCGGCAAGGATATCATGTCCGTCCGTAATAGCATGAACACCTCTTCCCGGCAGCATATTGAAGCTGTCTGGAGCAGCAGGTGTTTTTTTCATTTCTTCTTTATAGGAATGGATAATGGCTTTTCCGAGGGGGTGTTCGGAATTAAGTTCGGCACTGGCTGCATATGTATACAGATCATTCCATGAAACATCTTTCAGATAACTTGCTACAGCAGTAACCTGCGGTGTACCGCAGGTAAGTGTCCCTGTCTTATCAAATGTGATTCTCTTTACAGATGCCAGCCGTTCCAGAGCATCACCCTCACGGACAAGAAAACCGTGTTTTGTGGCGTTTCCGATCGCTGCCATGATGGCAGTGGGGGTGGCAAGCACAAGGGCGCACGGACAGAATACGACCAGAATGGTCACAGCGCGAATGATCTCGCCGGAGATCAGCCATGTGAGAACAGCGGCAGTTAATGCGGTCACTACGATCCATGTAGCCCACCTGTCTGCAAGACTTACAATTTTCGCTTTGCCTGCATCAGCTGACTGTACCAGACGGATCATGCGCTGGATCGAACTGTCTTCCCCGACTCTTGAAGCTTTCATCTCGAATGCACCGAACTGGTTTACCGTACCGCTGGATACTTCATCTCCGGGCCCCTTGTCCACAGGCAGGGATTCACCTGTCATAACTGCCTGGTCAACGGAGGTTTCGCCGGAGATGATCACTCCGTCAACAGGGATCACTTCACCGGGGAGTACACGAAGCAGATCTCCTACCAGAACATCCTCAGCAGGAATGATCTCTTCAGATGTGCCGGATATTCTCCGGGCTGTGCGGGGCGTCAGATGGACCAGGTTTTGAATACCTGCCCGTGCTTTCTCCACAGTCAGATCCTCTAAAAGCGCTCCCAGCTGCATGATAAACGCAACTTCACCGGCAGCGAAATCTTCTCCAATGATGACGGAAGCAACAAGAGCGATGGAGACGAGTACATCAGCCTTGATATCAAAGGCGGTGACAAGTCCTATGACTGCCTCTATGATGATCGGCACTCCGCACAGGATGATCGCTGCCCAGGCCATATCAAAAGGAAAAGGGGAGTATCCGAAGATGCTGAGCAGAAGAGCAGCTCCTGACAGGATCAGAAAAGCTATGTCCCGCTTAATCCCGCCCCATTCAATAATTGCTTCGAGTTTCTTCATCATAATATTAGTTCTCCTTAAAGACAATTGTTGATACCTATGAGGGTATAGGTATATTATATACATATAGGGGTATGGGTTGTCAATAAAGAAAAGAAAAACGCACAAAAGTCGGGAAAAATTCTCAAAAACTTTTGTGCGTCTGTTCTTTCTGCCGCCTGCGCGCATCTGTAAAGATGTACTATTTCAGATTTGCAAACCGCTCTACTGCTTTTGTAAAATTAGCGATCGTCTGGTCTACGTCTCCATGTTCTATACCATCGCGTACACAATGGTTGATGTGTCCCTCAAGGACGATCTGTCCCGCTTTATGCAGGGCAGATTTTGCAGCATTTATCTGGGAAAGGATATCTTCACAAGGGATATCTTCATCGATCATCCTGTCAATTGCCTGTACCTGTCCGATGATCTTTTTCAGGCGCCGGTGCAGATTTTCGGAATCCATACACTGTTTCATAGCCAGTCCTCCTTGGTCGTTTATTGTTAGCGTCAATGTGAAAGGGACATACGCCCCTTGTATACTGACGCTATTATCGGTTATATAGAATTTTTTGTCAACTCCGAATGTCAGACGCCGGATCCTTATGCAGGCACAAAACCGTCCTCCTGCATCAGATGGCTGAACTGAAAAAATAAAATCACATGTTGTCAAATTATTAACAATGTGATATGATAAAAAAAGCGAAATCTGATTAATGAAGTGAGGAGTCACAAACCGATGTAGAACAACATGTTAGATAAAACAGGGGTTAGAACTGCAGGGGCAATGATGCATTTTATTGATCACGATTTCTTTTTTTATTGCAGTAACAGAAAAACAAAAAGAAAGGCAGAGGAGAAACTATGAGCAGCAAAATTACTATCATTGGCGCCGGAAGTGTCGGAGCAACAATCGCGTACAAACTTTCCTACGAGGACTTCGCATCCGAGATCGTTATGATCGACATCAACAAGGACAAGGTTGAAGGCGAAGTTATGGATATCGAGCAGGGAACATGTTTCAGAAGCCCGATCTCCATCATTGCAGGAGATTACGAGGATGCAAAGGGCTCTGATATCGTTATCATTACATCCGGTATCGCACGTAAGCCGGGGCAGACAAGAATCGAGCTTGCACAGACAAATGTTAACATTATCAAATCCATCACACCGGAAATCGTGAAAGCGGCACCGGATGCAAAATATATCATCGTGAGCAACCCGGTCGATGTTCTGACTTATGTATTCACAAAGATCTCAGGACTTCCGGAGAATCAGATCATCGGTTCCGGAACACTTCTGGATACAGCTCGTCTGCGCTACGGACTGTCAAGACATTTCAACGTTGCACAGAAAAATATCCATGCATATGTATACGGCGAGCACGGAGACTCTTCTTTCGTACCGTGGTCAGGAGCAAACATTGCGAGCATGCCGATCGACGACTACTACAAGGCAATGAAAGAACTTGGCGCAGACCTTACAGAGCTTGATAAGCCTGCCATGGAAGAGTATGTGCACAAATCAGGCGGACAGGTAATCGCTAAGAAAGGAGCTACTTTCTACGCAGTAGCAGTGTCTGTTGTCGAACTGTGTAATCTGGTGCTCGCAGCTTCTGATTCTGTTGCGACAGTATCTTCTATGATGCACGGAGAATACGGTGTTGATGATGTATGCTTAAGCGTGCTTTCACTTGTCGGACCGAACGGAGTACAGGGCAAGGTTCCGATGCATCTGACAGACGAAGAGATCGAGAGACTTCAGGCAAGTGCAAACAAACTGAAAGAAGTAATCGCTCAGTTAGACATCTAAAGGAGGTATACACTATGAAATACAGCTATTTCCCCGGCTGTACTCTGAAGAACAAAGCTGTGGATCTGGATCACTATGCCAGAGTATCCGCAGAGGCTTTGGGCTTTGAGCTGGAAGAGATAAGCGAGTGGCAGTGCTGCGGCGGAGTATATCCGCTCGGCACGGACGAGATCGCGACAAAGCTTGCTTCCGTGCGTGCGCTCAATGACGCAAAAGAGCACGGACAGGATCTTGTCACAGTCTGTTCAGCCTGCCATCACGTGATCAAAAGGGTAAACGATGACATGAAAAATGTCGATGATATCCGCACAAGGGCGAACAACTATATGAAACTCGACGAGCCATATGCCGGAGAGACAACAGTACTTCACTATCTTGAGGTACTCCGTGACCGTGTGGGATTCGACGAGCTGAAGAAAAAAGTCGTGAAGCCGCTCACAGGAAAAAAGATCGGCGCTTATTACGGCTGCCTTCTTCTTCGCCCGGGCAAACTGATGGCCTTTGACGATCCGGAGAATCCGACGATCATGGAGGATTTCATCCGTGCCATCGGCGCGGAGCCTGTGATCTATCCTTACAGGAACGAGTGCTGCGGCGGCTACATATCACTGAAAGAAGAGGATATGTCCAAGAATATGTGCCGCAAGATCGAAGAGAGCGCGGCAGGTTTCGGCGCTGATATGCTGATCACTGCCTGTCCGCTGTGTATGTATAATCTGAATAAGAACAACGGCGGCAACCTGCCGGTATACTATTTTACAGAGCTTCTGGCAGAGGCGCTGGGACTTAAAGAGGAGGTGGATGAACAGTGAAAACAGAACACAGTCGCGCAGAGATGATCAAAGAGATCAGCGGCGTGAATCCGCTGAAATGTATGAAATGCGGTAAATGTTCCGCTTCCTGTCCCTCCTACAATGAGATGGATATCAAACCGCACCAGTTTGTCTCCTATGTGATCAACGAGGATATTGAGTCACTGGTCAAGTCTAAATCTCTCTGGAAATGTCTTTCCTGTTTTGCATGCGTGGAGAGATGCCCGCGTGACGTGAAGCCGGGCAAACTGATCGATGCTGCAAGACAGATCGTTGTGCGTGAGAGAGGACAGAACTATCTGCTGGCGGACGAGATCCCGGAACTGATCGATCCCGATACACCGCAGCAGCTTCTCGTAAGTGCACTCAGAAGATACAGGAGGTGATAACAGGTGCAGAGGATAGGAGTATTTGTCTGCCACTGCGGATCTAATATCGCAGCTACGGTAGACGTAAAGAAAGTCGCTGAGATGGCGCTCCATGAGCCGGGAGTTGTTCATGCCGAGGACTATCAGTATATGTGTTCCGAGGCAGGGCAGGAGCTGATCCACAAGGCGATCAAAGAGAAACATCTGACAGGACTTGTCGTCTGTTCATGTTCTCCGCGTATGCATGAGACGACATTTAGAAATGCGGCGGAGAGAGCGGGACTCAACCCGTATATGGTGGAAATCGCAAATATCCGTGAGCACTGTTCCTGGATCCACAAGGATATGGAAGAGGCGACGGAAAAGGCGGTCATCCTGATGCGTGCGGCAGTTGCCAAAGTAAACTTAAACGCACCGCTGAAACCCGGCGAGAGCCGCGTTACAAAGAGAGCGCTTGTGATCGGCGGAGGTATCGCAGGTATCCAGACAGCCCTTGATATCGCAGAGGCAGGATATCCGGTTGATATCGTGGAGAAGACCCCGAGTATCGGAGGAAGAATGTCACAGCTCGATAAGACATTCCCGACACTGGACTGTTCATCCTGTATCCTGACGCCGAAGATGGGAGAAGTAAACGCCCATCCGCTCATCAATATCTATACATATAGTGAAGTAG
>DYCJ01000109.1 GCA_019418195.1 Clostridiales bacterium
CTTTACATACTTGAAATTCAGGAAGCGACCTGATACCACTTACTATCATATTTATGTGTAGTCGCTATTCTGGAGAAATGTTCCGGCATCTTACAAATGCACGTGGAAAGTCTGAGGGGCGTTCCGAAGGCCGTTCCGAAGGAATCACCCTTGCCAAGCAAGTATTTAAGCTCTCGGCTCAAGGCTTTCAGCCCGCTGCAATTGCAGAGAAATGCGGTATTTCTTTAGAACAGGTAAATGAAATCCTTGAATAAAAAAGTTAAGGTCTGCCGCACCGTTAAATGGTATGGCAGACCTTTTATTCATCTCACTGAAACCTTTACTGTTCCAGCATCTCTTTTATCATCTTTGTCACAGCCGCCGGATCGGCTTTTCCTTTCAGCGCTCTCATGCTCTGTCCCATGAGTGCTCCGAAAGCTTTCTGCTTGCCGCCCTTATAATCTGCAACTGCCTGCGGATTATCTGCAAGGACTTTCTCGACTGCTTCTTTGATAGCGCCCTCGTCGTTCACTGTCTTAAGTCCGTTTTCTTCCACATATTTCTCCGGATCCACATCATCCGTAAAGATCTGTTCGAAAACTTTTCTCGCAACAGCGGCACTGATGGTTCCCGCATCAGTCATCTCAATGAGCTTCGCCAGATGCTCCGGTGAAAATTTCAGGTCTTCCGGTTCCATGCCCTTTTCTTTCATCAGGCGGAACATATCTCCCATGATCCAGTTTGCCGCTTTCTTCGGCTTCCCGCACAGTTCAACCGTGGTCTCAAAGAGATCTGCCACTTTCTTGGACTCTGTGATAAGCTCCGCATCATATTCTGGAATATCGAATTCCTTCTTATATCTCTCCAGCTTCTCAGGACGAAGCTCAGGCTGCTGTGCTTTGATCTCCTCGATCCACTCGTCGCTGATCACGATCGGCACAAGGTCCGGCTCCGGGAAATAACGGTAATCCTGGGCGTCCTCCTTGGAACGCATCGCATAGGAATGCTCCTTATTGTCATCCCATCTTCTTGTCTCCTGGATGACTTCCTTCCCTTCTTCAAGGAGTTCGATCTGTCTCTGACGCTCTCCCTCAATAGCATGAGCAATAGCCTTAAATGAGTTCAGGTTCTTCATCTCAGTCCTTGTACCGAAAGTCTCTGATCCGACTTCACGGACAGACAGGTTCACATCCGCTCTCATAGAACCTTCCTGGAGCTTGCAGTCTGACACCCCGAGATACTGTGCGATCATGCGCAGCTTTTCCAGATATGCGATAACCTCATCGGCAGAGCCCATATCCGGTTCAGAGACGATCTCCACAAGCGGCACGCCGCTTCGGTTATAATCTACGAGAGAGGTATCATCCCACTCGTCGTGGACCAGTTTTCCTGCATCCTCTTCCATATGCATCTCATGGATGCGCACTTTCTTCTTTCCTGTCTGTGTATCAATCTCCACATATCCGTCTCTCGCGATCGGAAGATAGAGCTGGGAGATCTGATAGTTCTGCGGATTATCCGGATAAAAATAATTCTTCCGGTCGAACTTGCACACCTGTGTGATCTTACAGTTTGTGGCAAGTCCCAGCGCCATAGCATACTCTACCACCTGTTTGTTGAGCACCGGAAGTGACCCGGGCATTCCCGTACACACCGGGCATGTGTGGGTATTGGGCGCGCTTCCGAACTCTGTGCTGCATCCACAGAAAATCTTCGTTTTTGTCGCCAGCTCGATATGAACCTCAAGTCCGATGACTGTCTCATACTGTTTTGCCATGACCAGGCACCTCCTTTTCTGCCGCTGTATCCGCAGCTTTGCTGATATCCGCCATTGTCTCATACTGTTTTCCCGTCGCGCATTCGTAAGTGTATGCCGCCCGGATCAGTGTTTTCTCTTCAAATGCATTTCCGATCAGCTGCATTCCGATGGGCAGTCCGTTTTTATCTTTCCCGACCGGCACTGTCATTCCCGGGAGTCCTGCAAGGTTTACCGAGATCGTATAAATATCTCCCAGATACATTTTCAGCGGATCGCTCAGACTCTTGCCCAGCTCCGGAGCTGTCGTCGGTGCTGCCGGTCCCAGAATGATATCATAATACTCAAACGCCTTGTCGAATTCCTTTTTGATCAATGCTTTTGTCCGCAGGGCTTTCAGGTAGTATGCGTCATAATATCCGGAACTCAGGACGAATGAACCGAGCATGATACGGCGTTTTACTTCCGGACCAAAACCTTCTGAACGGGTCTTCTTGTACATATTGTGGAGCCCCTCGTATTCCTCTGTGCGATAGCCGTATTTTACGCCATCGAACCGTTCCAGGTTCGAGCTTGCCTCCGCAGAAGCGATCGTATAATATGCCGGGATGGCATATTTTACAAGTCCCAGATCAAATGTCTCGACAACAGCGCCATTTTCTTCCAGAACTTTTGCCGCACGAAGGACTGCCTGTCTTACTTCCGGATCAAGGCCGTCTCCCATATAATCTTTCGGTATACCGATCTTCAGGCCTTTTGCATTATTCTCAAGTGCACTCGTGAAATCATAATCATCTCTGTCTATAGATGTACTGTCTTTCGGATCGTGGGATGCGATCGCCTCGAGAAATGCCGCGCAGTCAGACACGTCTTTTGCGATCGGTCCGATCTGATCCAGTGAAGAGCCGTAAGCGATCAGTCCGTATCTGGAAACAGTTCCGTAGGTCGGCTTCAGACCCACCACGCCGCAGAATGAACTGGGCTGCCGGATAGAACCGCCTGTGTCCGATCCGAGAGCGCCGAAACATTCGCCAGCCGCCACTGCCGCGCAGGAACCGCCGGAAGAGCCGCCCGGAACATGTTCTGTGTTATGCGGGTTTCTCGTCGGTCCGTAATACGAAGTCTCGGTAGTGCTTCCCATGGCAAATTCATCCATGTTTGTCTTTCCAATGATCACTGCACCGGCTTTCTTTAAGTTTTCCACTGCCTCAGCAGTATACGCAGGTTTAAAATTCGAAAGTATCTTTGAGCTGCATGTGGTAAGCTGCCCTTTGATACACATATTATCCTTAATCGCAACCGGTACGCCCGCCAGAGGTCCGGTCAGTTCGCCTGCATCGATCTTTTTCTGGATCTCTTCCGCCTGTGCCAGCGCTCCTTCTTCGTCCAGTGTCACATAGCTGTTGACCACCGGCTCCGCTTCCTTTGCACGGTCAATTGCCGCCTGAACGGCTTCTTTCACCGTGATCTCGCCGGCTTTTATCTTTTTTCCCAGCTCCAAAGCTGTAAGTTTTAATATTTCCATAATCTATGCCGCCTTTCTGTAATGATCCGCTTCGTCTCAACCGATTGTTCTCGGCACTTCAAAAGTATCCTCTTTTCTCTGCGGTGCGTTTGCCAGTGTCTCTTCCCTGCCGTCACCGTTTGTCACCACATCCTCGCGGAATACATTATTTACTGGAAATACATGGGACATCGGCTCGATTCCTGATGTGTCCAGTTCATTCAGCGTATCAATGTAGTCCAGCATCTTCTCCATGTCTGCTTTCGCATCTTCTTTTTCTGTATCTGATAACTCGAGTTTTGCCAGAATCCCGACATATTCGATAGTCTCGTCTGATATTTTGTTTGCCATGACTTTCTCTCCTTTCTTTGATCTGCCGGCAGGTTTCATCTGCCGGT
Organism: Clostridiales bacterium; assembly: GCA_019418195.1. Taxonomy (GTDB): domain Bacteria; phylum Bacillota; class Clostridia; order Lachnospirales; family Lachnospiraceae; genus Mediterraneibacter. The sequence goes on from DYCJ01000109.1 coordinate 3,638, forward strand.
TCAAAATCTCTCAGTATCCTGTATATTCATACTACTGTATACATACTGCCTTATGGCTCCAGTCTGCTCATATCCCTCGGGAACAATGTAGTCTCACGGACATTATCGTCTCCTGTCAGTTTCATTGTCAGACGCTCCAGTCCGATTCCCAGTCCGCCGTGCGGCGGCATACCGTATTTGAATGTGCTCAGGTACTGCTCCATTCCTTCTTCTGTCATGCCGCGCTGTTCCATCTTGGCAAGCAGGCTCTCGTAATCGTGGATACGCTGTCCTCCTGTCGTGATCTCCATTCCTCGGAACAGAAGATCAAAGCTCAGCGTATAAGTCGGATCTGCCGGATCATCCATCGCATAGAACGGGCGCTTCCTTGACGGATAGTGTGTGACAAATACGAAATCCGCATCCCATTTTTCTTTTGCGTATCTGCTGATCAGCACTTCCTCTTCCGGCTCCAGATCATACGGGCTTCTGATCTTGCGTCCGTACTCCTCTGATACGAGTTTCTTGATCTCATCGAAACGCACTGCCGGGATATCTTCTGTCTTCGGGATTTCAATTCCGAGTATCCTGATCTCGTCCGCATACTCTTTTTCAAGGAGCTTCATTGTATACTGGAGATATCCGGTCTCCATCGCCATCACATCCTCGAACCCGTCAATATAACCCATCTCAAAGTCAAGGCTCGTATATTCGTTCAGATGGCGCTTTGTATTATGTTTCTCCGCACGGAATACCGGAGCTGTCTCGAATACTCTGTCAAATACCCCGACCATCATCTGTTTGTAAAACTGCGGGCTTTGCTGCAGGATCGCCGGACGGTGGAAATAATCCAGACGGAACAGGTTCGCACCGCCCTCCGCACTCTTAGCTCCGATCTTCGGCGTATGGATCTCTGTAAATCCTTCGCCGTAAAGGAAATCACGGAATCCTCTTACGAGTCCTTCCTGAATCCGGAATCTTGCTCTCTCCCTTAAGTTTCTCAGGGAAATCGGACGGTAGTTCAGCTTTGCCTCAAGTGAAGTATTCAGTTTCCACTTTGCGATCGGCAGGGGCATGGGCGCTGCCGGTTCGCTTAAGATGCGCATCCCTCTCAGGCGGATTTCAATGCCGTGGGGAGCTTTCTCAGATTCCGCCACAACACCTGCAGCTTCTACTGTGGCAGCCTCTTTCACATCCTTAAGATCAAATCCTGACACGCCTTTCTCATACACACACTGTACAAGACCGCCGCGTTTTCTGAGGATCACAAAAGCTACCGTACCCATATCACGGATCGTGTGGACGGCTCCGTTTACCTTTACCGTCTGCCCTTTTACCTCTTCCTTAAGCAGATCTGCAAGTTCCAAAGTTTCTGATTTCTTTACTCCTTTTACCAGTTCCATTTTTCTTTCTCCTTTCCCTGATATGCCGTGTTTCTTACGGCATCTGGCATACCCTTGTGGTATTTCAGATGCTGTATCCCGGAGAAATAAAAAAGCCCCGGGATACTTAAGTATCCCGGGACGGAAATTATCAAGATAAAATCCGCGGTACCACCCGCATTGAACCCTCACCAAGTGATCTGTGGAAGTTCTTGCTCCCTAGGCTCGAAAATACCTCGCCAAGTTCCCAAGAACAACTCCTGCTCACTAGGTTCGAAAGAACCTCACCAAGTGATCAGGGTTCCCCTCTTTGCATGTAACGTATGCTTTACGTACCGCCCTACTCTGTGCTGCTGCATCTGTTCAGACGGTCAGCTCCCAAGTGTTCCCATGATCTCCTCCGCTGTCCGGCGCTCTCAGTCGGTGACGCCTGCTTCCTGTCAGTTTCTGGAAACCAGAGTCTTGTTCATTGCCTTTCTCAATTTTAACACTTTAGCCTGTTAAAATATGTTTCCAATATTATCACACTGTTTTTCAAATTGCAAGCCCCTTTTTGCAGGTTTAATATTCCAATCTTGCATTTATCGGAATACAATCCACTATTTTCCTCTGATTCCGCATTGAAAGGAAACCATTTCTTTCATCAAAATGAATCGGAAACATCACTCCTGCTCAAGTTCCTCGCGTACAACCTCCAATGCTTTGTCTAGCTGGTTATCGGCTTCCGGATTATTTTCATCATACTCATACTCCACTTCCACATCCGGATCTACACCTGTTCCGTTGATGCTTCTGCCGCTCGGTGTATAGTACTCGGCAATGGTCACTTTCAGGCAGGTCCCGTCGCCCAGGTCCATGAGCTGCTGTACCACGCCTTTTCCATACGTAGTCATGCCGACGATAGTTCCTGTACCGTAATCCTGTATTGCTCCGCTGAATATTTCCGCAGCACTTGCACTGTACTGATTTACAAGAACAGCCAGCGGCTTTGTAAATTCATGTTTTCCATCGCAGGTGATTTCTTCTGTATTGCCATACTTGTCTTTCGTAGATACAATTGTCCCCTCCGGAAGAAGGAGTTTCAACATATCCGTAACTGTCGTAAGGTTTCCGCCCGGATTCCCTCTTAAGTCGATAACAAGCCCCTGCATACCCTGTGACTCAAGATCATCAAGAGCCGTCGCAAACTGGTCGTATGTCACGCTGTCAAACTCACTTACTGCTATATAGCCTATCTGATCATCTTTCATTTCACTGCTGACCGTCTGCACTTCGACAATGTCACGCGTAGCCGTCAGTCCTACTTCTTCTCCGTTCCGCAGCACACACAGAGTCACGTCTGTCCCCTGTTCCCCTTTGATCCACGACACAACTGTTTCAAGGTCCTGCCCGGATACAGAGCGCCCGTCAACCTCATAAATGATATCTCCCTGCTTCAGTCCCGCCTTGTCTGCCGGTGAATCCTGATATATATTGCTCACTGTGATCTCACCGCCGTCCAGGCTCTGGGACATTGTAGCACCGATTCCCGAGAATTCACCGCTTGTGGACTCATAGAGAGCTTCCGTCTCCTCCTCATCGTAATACTCTGTATATGGATCTCCCAATGCCTCTGCATACCCGGAATAAATGCCGTCGATCAATGTATCTTCGTCAATCTCATCCTCATACAGATAATACTCCTCGATCAGGCTGTTGATCTGATCCAGCTTTTCGTTTACGTCTGTTTCAGACACAGTACTCGCAGATGTATAATCACCATTCCGTATACCGGAAAACACTTTCCAGACCCCTGCCGTGCCACAGATAACAAGAGCTGTGACCAGCGCGCCTGTCAATACACCCAGACCGAATTTTCCGACACCGCTTCTGCCTTTTCTGTTCCAATCTTCCATCTCTTCATGCCTCCGATATTACTTACTGTATGAAATATTGCTCTTTTTTCTCTCTGCCCTCTACCAGAAAAAGGACAAAGCGGAACTTCTTTTTCCACTTTGTCCTCCCTTACTCTTACCTTCATATCATGTCAGTACATTCCCAGACCGGATATTTGATCTGTCCGGAGTTTTATACTTTCAGATGCTTGCGCACCGTGAAGAAACTTCCCAGGAATCCGATTCCGATACCCATGACAAGTCCGATCGGAAGCAAGATCTGGTATACAGTTCCCACCGGCAGAAAGTCTATGATGTTCTGCAGGATACGGAATCTCGTCATAATATACTCTACTGCTTTGTCATACAGGAAATACAGCAGTGTCAGCGGAATCGCAGCGCCGAACACACCAATGATCAGACCTTCGATCACGAACGGTGACCGGACAACAAAGTCCTTGGCGCCAATGTATTTCATGATCGCAATTTCCTCCTTTCGTACAGTAATACCCATTGTGACTGTATTACTGATCAGGAAGATCGACACACCCAGCAGGATGATAATAATCGCAACAGATACAATTGCCACCAGTGTATTTACACTGGAAAGCGTATTCGCAACTACATCTGACTTATTCACATCACGGACTCCGTCCAGGCTCCGTGCAAATTCTACCAGTTCATTCTGGGTTTCAGAAAGAGAGCGGCTGCGCGCTACCAGGCTCTGGTCGCTGTTGTCCGTAGTCTCCATATATACTTCATAATTATCAGAGCTTGCAAGCGGATTATCATCTTTAAACCCTTCCGCCAGCTCAGGATTATCGCCGAAGTATTCTTTCTGGAACTCTTCCCACGCTTCATCTGCAGAGACATATCTCACATTCGCTACACCCTCGTGTTCCTCAAGCTGCTGCCCGATTTCCTCTTTCTGCGCATCGGTTGCATCCTCATCAAAGAATACCGTGATGGCAACGCCCTCCTCGGCAGTTCTTATGATATACTGAAAGTTTACAAGAATCGAGAAAAATAATCCAAACAGGAAGATACAAGCTGACATCGTCGCAACGGATGCGAGTGAAAACATCTTGTTCCTCCAGATATTCTTGATACCCTGTTTTCCTACGTATCCTATTGTAC